>JBATLS010000111.1:0-3397 GCA_049289435.1 Saprospiraceae bacterium
CCTGTGATCCAAAAAATAAGGCTATCTGCTCTATCCTGGTCCGTAAAAACGCCACATTTTTAAGGTTTTTTTCAAGTGCTGCCGATGCACCCTTCCATATCCTGGCACCTTTGATATCGACTCCTATGAAGTTTTTGTCGGGGTCTGCCTCCGCTAAAGATACTGTATATTCGCCCCTTCCGCAAGCAAGCTCTACTACAATGGGATGGTCGTTATGGAAATGCTTTTCAGCCCATGTGCCCTTGAGGTCGATTTCCTCATCTCTGGCGATGAGCAATTTGGGAAATTTGGGATCATAATTTTCCAAAACATTGGGAAATGAAAGTAGATCTGCAAATTTGCTTAGTTTATTTTTTTTACCCATAAAATCCTTTATAAAGAGTGAGGCAAATCTACCATTTTTGGTTGAAAGTGACATCAAGAGTGATTATTTAACTAAATATTTAGATATTGGATGGGTGCGAATGAGACCTTATGTACGTTAAATCCATATCAATTTGTGTATCTTTGCACTTTTTATAAAAAATAACGTCTAATTATGGTTCGTCGGCTGGTAGGTATGTTGGTATTGTTGACATTTTATTCCTTTGTTTCTGCACAAAGTTTTGGAATCAGAGCTGGTCTCAACTATACAAAATTTTCAGGACCACTGGAGTCAGGAGTCAATGAAAAATTCAGTTTAGCAAATGGTTTTCATTTTGGGGTCAACTACGCCTATAAGTTTGAAGATGATTATGCCATCAAAGCGGAAGTTGTATATTCACAAATCGGAAGTAAGTACAATTATGATGGTAGCTCTTTTTACAAAATACCATTGGGCAATACCTTTATTTATGAAAAGGGCAACTCTACGATAGAAATGAAAGTATCCAATGCTTATGTCAGCATACCCGTTACTTTCCAATGGCAGGTATCCCGTAAAATTGAGGTGCAGGCAGGAGCATATTTTTCCTTTCTCGTCGGTCCAAGAGGAAATGGTACCATTTACTTTGAAAAAAACAAAGACAGTCTGTTTTTTAAACAATCCCTGATCCACAGTTACAACAAAGATGAAGCTGGGGGTTTAGCTACAAGTACCCAAGGAGCTGCTGTATGGGTAGAAGGCATTCCGGTGACTTTAGCGAGGGATGCTGGTGCTTATTACAATTATTTATTCACGGAGAAAGATGGAAATCTGTATAAATCCATTGACTATGGTCTCACAGGAGGAGTCAATTATTTTATCAATAGAGGATTTTATATAGGGTTGAGATATGATTTTGGGCTTGTAGATGTGACCAACAACAAAATGGATTATCTCAGAAAATCCTATGATGAAGTCAATAATAGAGGCATACTAAGCAATCATTTCGACCGAAATCTGGGTGTGCAAGCATCTTTTGGATTTAGATTTTAAGGATTAGCTATTCACTGTTTATCGTTTAAAGTACCAGATTTATCTTTTTATGTGAATTGGTTTTCTTTCTTTTTTATACGTCTATTTATCCGTAGATTAGGGGCTTAATGGTTTTCTTTCTTTTACCAAAAAAAAATATCATGTTGCAAAAAGAAACACTAAAATTTCTAAATGATCTAAAACTCAACAACAATAAAGAGTGGTTTTCGGACAATAGAAAAAGGTATGACAAAGCCAAAGCGGACTATCTGGGTCTGGCAGGAACGCTTTTGGGTGAAATGAAAAAACACGACCCATCTCTCGATATACTTACTCCAAAAGATTGTATCTTCAGAATCAACAGAGACATTAGATTTTCGGCGGACAAGTCACCCTACAAAACAAATCTGGGCATAGTGCTTCACCCCGGTGGTAAAAAATCCAATTTGTCGGCCTATTACCTGCATATCGAGAAGGGTCAATCCTTTGTGGGAGGTGGACTATATATGCCTGACGCAGCAGCACTGGCAAAAGTACGTAAAGAAATTCATTACTTTTACCATGACCTTAAGTCCGTACTACAACAACATGATTTCAAAAATACCTTTGGAGATTTAAGCATTGAAGATAAACAAAAACTCTCCAGACCACCCAAGGGATACGAAGCTACTGATCCTGCGATCGAATATCTAAAACTCAAAAGTTTCACCGCTTTTCAGACTTTAGATGATGATATGCTTACCTCTGACAAGTTGGTACCAAAGGTTATAGAATCTTTTAAAGTCATTCAACCTTTATTGCATTTTATAAATCGCGGGTTGCTCAGTGATCCCAACGGCGGATTGTGATATGAATAAAGCTTCTATCATAACCGTAGGGGATGAAATACTCATCGGCCAGGTCATAGATACCAATTCGGCTTGGTTGGGTCAGCAACTCAGCGATTTAGGTGTCTCGATAAGTAAGATATGGTCTGTGGGTGATGATCTTGCTGACATCATATCTGCTTTAGGCCAGGCGTGTACAGAGAGTGATATCGTATTTGTCACTGGGGGTTTGGGTCCTACCAAGGACGATATTACCAAAAAAGCGATAGCAGATTTTCTAAGGGTGGAGATGGTGTATTCTCACACAACATATGAGAAGATCAAGCGACTTTTCGATCGGCTGGGAAGGCCCATGTCCCCGTCGCACGATGATCAATGCCTGATGCCAGATGGAGCTATATTGTTGAACAACAGCATGGGGACAGCTCCAGGAATGAAGTTTCTACATCTTGGCAAGGTCATCATATCCATGCCAGGTGTACCCTATGAAATGAAGTCCATCATGCTCGAAGAAGTCATCCCCGACTTAAAAAAACAGAGTACAACTCATATCATTCACAAAACCATCCTTACATGTGGCGCAGGTGAGACGACCATTGAAGATAGCATCTCAGACATCATTGCTGATTTTCCTGCGCATATTACCATCGCATATTTGCCTGGATTGGGACAAGTGCGCCTGAGGTTGAGTGGCCGAAGCGGAAATAAAACTTCTCTCACAGTAGAAATAGAAGACCTTACTCAAAAAATCGTGGATAGATTGGGAGACTTGGTTTTTGGCTATGGTGAGACGACCTTGCAGGAAGAGATTCAGCGCATCATGATCTCCAAAAGACTCACGTTGACCACCGCCGAAAGTTGTACTGGAGGATCCATAGCTTCTCAAATAGTGAGTATCCCCGGCTCTTCTCAATATTTCTTAGGAAGTATCGTCGCCTATAGCAATGAAATAAAAACTAACGTACTGAAAGTGACATCTGAGACATTGGATAAATATGGCGCTGTCAGCGAGCAAACAGTCATCCAAATGACCAATGGTGCTTTAAATCTTTTGAATGCGGACATAGCAGTCGCCGTATCTGGCATAGCCGGACCTGACGGAGGCACCGCCGAAAAACCAGTCGGTACCATATGGATCTGCGTAGGCAACAAAGATACTAAAGTGACCTATCTCCTAAAATCCGGAAAAAACAGA
>JBATLS010000112.1:0-7401 GCA_049289435.1 Saprospiraceae bacterium
GCTTTTATTAAGCATATTTACAACAATGTAAAAGACTGGAAAGGCAAGATCAGGTTGTTTTATGGTGCTCGCAGTGGGTTGGAATTACTATATCTGAATGATAAGGATGGAGATCTCACCAATTATTATGATGAGAAAACCTTCGAAGCTTTTTATACTTTGAGCCCGCGTCCTCATTGGGCAGATTCGATTGCCATAGAAGAAGCTATAGAAGGCAAAGCAGATGAAATTAAAGAAATGCTGTCACATAACAATTGTTATGTGTATGTAGCTGGTTATGGTAAAATATTAAGCAATCTTGACTTGGCTTTTTCCAAAATACTGGGCTCCAAAGACAAATGGGACATCAGGAAAATGGAGTTAGTTGCTGGTAAGAAATGGGCAGAGATTATATATTGAATGCGTAAAGTTAGTTTTTAGAATGATGACAATCAAAAAGGTATGAATATACTAATTCCTATAGCTGCACTTGGCATACTGACTTTTGTATTGGCAGGGTTGATTGTTATAGCGTATAAAAAATTTTATGTGTACGAAGATCCACGTATTGATGAGGTAGAAAATATGCTGCCCCATGCCAATTGTGGGGCGTGTGGTTACCCTGGATGTAGGCCATTCGCTGAGGCGTTGGTTTCTGGCGATGTGTTGCCTGGCAAATGTACAGTCAGCAATGATGCTGGTCGTATGGCGATTGCCGATTTCCTAGGGGTATCACTAGGTGTTGAAGAAAAAATAGTAGCGAGATTAGCTTGTGGTGGGGGCATCAATGTCGCCGTAAATCAGGCAAGTTATCATGGGTTGGATTCTTGTCAGGCAGCGTCACTGGTTTCAGGTGGTGGCAAAGCATGTTCATGGGGCTGTCTTGGCTACGGAGACTGTGAGGTGGTCTGTGATTTTGAGGCGATCAGCATGAATGAATTTTCTATACCAGTCGTAGATGTGGACAAATGTACCGCTTGCGGAGACTGTGTGGAAGCATGTCCAAAGAGCTTATTTAGTTTGCATCCTGTCAGCCACAAGTTATGGGTGGCCTGCAAAAGCCTGGAAGCAGGAGATGATGTGCTCGATGTTTGTGACGTGGGTTGCACCGCTTGTGGCAAATGTGCTATGGACTCAGAAGGCGAAACGATTACTATGGTCAAAAATCTTCCAGTGATTGATTATAGCAGGCAACATCGATCAAGGTCTCCGATAGAGAGATGTCCTACGGGAGCTATTGTCTGGCTGGATGATGAGTTAGGTCCGATCAAAGGTAAGGAGAGCAAAAAAATCATCAGAAAAGGAAACAGAAGCATTGGTTACTCTTGATCTTCAAACTAATATGATTCTACCGTTGCATTTGTTACTTGAATCCAGCAACTTTGTAATATCCACTGGAAGCAATATGCACCCTCTTGATGGTGTATGATATGGTGAAGAAAATTAAAAACTATCATTTCATACTGAGTCTTTCCCTCATTGGGAGGTGATTTATTGCCTTTTATCTGATTATTTCTCCAATTTATCGATAAGTATTGTAATTTTGGAACTGTTTTGGCATTCCAAACATTAAATCAGTTCGTATTATCATGAATCAAACATTCGATATGTTCCATAAGATAAAGTCTTTGTTTATAGTGGAGGATGGAACACCCCAACCTTCAGAAGAAAAAACCATTAATACCGACAAGCAGACCAGCGATGGCACTCCATCAAAAATAGCCAATGAGAGACCAGTAAGAAGTAACCCAATTTCTGATGGAAATGGCACTCCTGATGCTAAGTTTACTGACTTGCTCCTCAAAGCCATTGAATCCAATAATATGGAAGGATTTGATTATCTTGAGTTTAAAAATTCGCTGATGTCACTGACCAATGTGATCCCTGATGAAGGGATGAGATATAAATCTGCATTTGAAATGGCCAAAACTATGGGTCTCACCAAAGATAAATTGATCCAAAGTGCTGGTTATTATATAAATATTTTGGCCAATGAAGATAAAAAATTTAAGGAAGCACTCGAAAATCAAAAAACAAAACAAATCGCTGCTCGAGCCAATCAACTTTCTGAGATGGAGAAATCGATATTGCAGAAGCAGCAAGCTATAGAAAAACTCAATGCAGAGATCGAATCGTCTAAGGCTGAATTGGATAAAATAAAAAGTGAAATAGACGATGCGGTTGTCAAAATAGATGTAACCAACCAACAATTTGTTGCGTCATATCATCTGGTGCATGGTCAAATCTATGACGATTTAGAAAAAATTAAATCAAATATTTAACAGATAGCATTCAAAAGTGGTAATTTTACGATGTAGTATTAATCACATGTGATGTTATACTATATTTTGAGCATTTTTTTTGTGGTTAATTGAGCATATAGATGAGCGAACAGAAGTCAAAATCATTTTGGTCCAGGCCAGAAGGTGTTACCGGAGCATTGTTTTTAGCAGCAATGATCTTTGGAGTAGGGTATGTGGCATTGACCAGTCTGGCTGCGGTTGTCGCATTTTTGAGTACTACTTTAGGTGCTTTCATATCATTGATGGTTTTGGGGACAATAGTATTTATGGCATTGGACGGCAAGACCCGTGCCCTTGTCAGCTATATGTATAAGAGTGCCATGAGATGGATCACAGGACTATTTGTCAATATCGATCCGATTGGTATATTAAAGTCTTATGTAGAAGATCTCAAGACCAACCTCACCAAAATGAACCGTCAGATTGCACAGTTGCGTGGTCAGATGCACAAACTCAAAGAGATCATCATCAACAATAAAAAGGAAATAGACACCAATCTCAGCATGGCCAATGAAGCTGCTCAGATCAACAAAAAAGCGCAAATGCTGTTGAAAAGCAGGAAGGCGGGCAGACTGCAGGAGTCAAATATGAAGTTGGAAGATTTGTACAAAAAAATGGAAGTGCTCTATAGAGTATTAGTCAAAATGTATGAAAACTCTGAAATATTGGTAGAAGATGTACAAGATCAGGTCATGGTCAAGGAGCAAGAGCGAAAAGCCATCATGGCAAGTAATTCTGCTATGAAATCTGCCATGTCAGTCATCAAAGGTGATCCTGACCAAAAAGCGATGTTTGATGCTGCACTCGAGTCTATAGCAGATGATGTCAGTCAGAAAGTCGGAGAGATGGAGCGTTTTATGGAAGTATCACAAGGCTTCATGCAATCCATAGATCTACAGAACGGAGTTTTCGAAGAGGAAGGACTCAAGATGCTCGAAAGATGGGAAAATGAAAGTGTTTCCTTATTACTCGGTGGAGAAAAAGAAAGCCTGATTTTGAAGTCAAATGATGATGACGAAGTGTTGGATCTCAATGCCCCCATCAAGCATCCCGAAAAAGTAGGAAGAACCAATCAATACGATAATTTATTTGAATAATTTTTATTAAAAATCAATACAAATGGCAACCAGACTCACAGGATTTTCAAAACTTGTAATTACTTTAGTCATACTGGCAGGAATATTTTTTGGTGGTAGATATTTGCTCAATAATACTAAGTTTGGCAAAGATCTCAAACAACAAGCAGACCAGGCCGCAAGCAACGATGGATCTTCTTCAGGAAGTGCAACAGGAAAAGACAGAGACCCAAACACATTGAGGGTTCAATTGGTCACATGGGGTGGTTACGCTCCGGGCTTATACTTCAATGAAGGGCCAAATGCCAACGAGCAGTCCCGATTTTTTAAGGATTATGGTTTTAAGGTCGAGTTTAAGGTCGAAAATGACCTACTAAATGCCATGAATGCTTGGATGGCAGGCGAATATGATGTGTTGGTACAAACGGCTGATGCATTTCCACTATATACCGCACCGGCGGACATCAATGCCTTCAAACCACAGGCATTTATGCAGGTGGACTGGTCACGGGGTGGCGATGCGGTCATCGTGAAGAGAGGCATCAATACCGCCAATGATTTAAAAGGCAAAAGAATTGCCGTGGCTGTCCCTTCACCAGCACAAACCTTGCTCAATAGCACTCTCGAAGCAGCAGGGCTCAAATATAGTGATGTGACTGTGGTCAAAACTTCAGACAACCTAAAAGCAGCTGAACTTTTTAGAAGTTCTGACATAGATGCAGCGGTAGTGTGGAGTCCGGATGATATCAAAGCGACTGCAGATGTGCCTGGGAGTAAGATATTATTGACTACTGTGCAGCAATCTCATATCATCGCAGATATAATGTTTGCCAGCGAAAGTACGATACAGAGTAAAAGAGATATGATCCATGGATTTTATGAAGGATGGATGAAAGGAGTGGCAGAACTCAACTCAAGCACGACCAATCATGCCAAGGCAGGTAAATATCTGGGTGAAATGAGTGATTTGACTGCTGAAGATGGGTTGGGGATGATGAGCACAGTATATTGGACCGGACATGGAGACAACATCAATTTTTTTGGTCTGAACTCTGCCTACAAAGGACAAAAAGGACAGGATTTGTATGAAAAAATGTCTCGAAAATTTGTCGAGACAGGAGACTCTCCCAATGCAGCACCAGCATGGAGATCGGTGATATATACAGGTGCTATCACTTCTGCGGAGCGAACACTTACTGGTGCAGCATTTGCAGCTGAAAAGTCAAAGGTATTTTCTCCAGCTACAAAAGCGGAAATTTCAGCACCTGCAATTGCATCAAAACCTATCAGCATCAATTTTGCTTCAGGGCAATTTGCATTGGACGAAAACTCCAAGACCATCATCGACCTCCAGTTTGCAGATGTAGCCAAAACTTTTGCTAATGTAAAAGTGAGGGTAGAAGGCAATACCGACAACGTAGGAAGTGCAGCTACCAATAAGTCTTTGTCAGAAAAAAGAGCTAAATCTGTAGCAGACTATCTCATGAAACAATATAGCATGGATCCCAATAGATTTATCGTGATAGGCAATGGTCCCAACAAACCTGTACCTGGTTGCGAGAGCAATGCAAATGAAGATTGTAAAGCAAAGAATAGAAGGACAGAGTTTCAGCTGATAGGAGGATAGTAGAATAGTCGTATTTTCCAGTCATTGGTGTTTAAAAACTTTTTGAATAATGGTGGATTAAAGAGACTTTTATGTGAGCAGAACATTTTTAAAACTCAAAACATCAATAATGTTATACCGCCTTACTTTATTGATATATTTTCGATGTTTGTGCAAATAAGCCACCAGACTATAAAATCATATTTCATATAAGTCGTTATTAGAAGAAAAAATTTTGGTAATTGCAATATTTTATAGACTTTTGCGCCCATTATGACGGAAGAAGCCCAAAAGTTAAAACAACTCTTATCATTTCCTAAGGATATAGTGATAATATCTCATAGAAATCCCGATGGTGACGCCATAGGTTCTTCTATGGGTTTGGCTGCTTTTTTAGAAAAATCAGGGCATAGAGTTAAAGTAGTGTTCCCTAGTGAGTATCCTCAGAGTTATGCTTTCATTGCGGGAATCCATCGTGCCATCATTTTTGATACCGACCAAGCTGGAGCGCGCAAAGCCATAGAGCAAAGCGAAGTGATCTTTTGTCTTGACTTCAATGGACTGGACAGAGTGGACAAATTGGGTGAAGTGATCCAATTTTCTACTGCCAGGAAAGTATTGATTGATCACCATTTAGATCCGGAACCATTTACTGATATTGAATTTTCGGATACTTCGGCAAGTAGTACGTGCGAATTGGTATATAAAGTCATCGATGAAATGGGGCAATCAAGCAAGTTGGATGCATCTATTGGCGAAAGCTTGTTTACTGGGTTGATTACTGACACCGGGTCATTTAGATACGGTACCAGACCTTATACTTACGAAGTGGCGGCTGCGCTAAAGTTGGTGGGAGTGGATGATTATAAACTAGCCGACAAGATATTCAATTCTCAAAAAGAAAAGCACCTAAGATTATTGGGGCATTGTCTGGCCAATCGTATGGAGATCATGCAGGAATACGGGGTCGGCATCATGTGGCTGACCAAAAAAGATTATATTGACTTTGATATCCAGCGCGGAGATACTGAGGGCATTGTCAACTATATGCTGATGGTAGAAAAGATAAAAGTAGCCGCTTTTGTGTTAGAACAACCTTCGATTATCAAAATATCTTTGAGGAGTAAAGGGGAGATTTCAGTGCAGGAAATTGCACAAAAGTATTTTAATGGCGGAGGTCACAGAAATGCTGCAGGAGGAGGAGTATATGCCAGCCTAAATGATATTATTGAAAAAATAAAAAAAGTAATGCCACAACATCTTCCCAAATTAAACGTATGATAGATCGTGGCATTGAATCCATTTGATATCCGAAATATGATATTATTTGATACAATCAAAAATTTATAGTTAAATTCAAATATTATTACATCAATTAATTAATTAAACAAAACATGAAATTCAATTTTTTAATCATATTACTCGCTACTGCAATGATGATTTCTTCTTGCAAATCATCTGAGAACAAAACACAGAGTGGCTATGAATATCTCGTCATCACAGAAGGCACAGGCGATGTACCCAAAATCAATGATTATGTTTCATTTACGGTCAAGATAGTTGCAGAGGATGGTAAGGTATTGCAGGAAATGGGAGAAGGTCCGCAAATGCCAGTCATTCAAATCCCAAAAGAATTTACCACTGGACCTGAAGCAAATCCAGTAGTAGAGTTGCTTGCGAAAGCAAAATTGGGTGGTCACTACAAATTGATTATGCCAGTGGATTCTATACCTTCTCCTCCTGTCGATATCAAAGATATGAAGAAAATAGAGTACGAAATAGTCGTTAAAAATATCCGAAACGAAGAAGAGTACAATAAGTTTATGGGTGAGCAACAAGCTGAGATGCAAGTCAAGATCGCTGCAAATATGGAGAAGTTGCCTGCCATCGAAGAGTTGGTCAAAACAACATTAGCAGATTATAAGTCCAATAAACTGGAAACAAAGACCACAGCTTCTGGTCTAAAGTACTATGTCGTAAAACAAGGGGAAGGGGCAAATGCGGCTAACGGTAACACTATTACAGTCAATTATTATGGTTCATTAGTGGACGGTACTATGTTTGACAATTCATACAGGAGGGGTGAATCATTCCCTTTTACATTAGGCCAAGGTCAGGTGATCAAAGGATGGGATGAAGGTTTGGCTTTACTGAACAAAGGATCAAAAGCATTTTTATTCATACCAGCTGCGTTGGGTTATGGTGCAGCAGGCAGTCCACCCGTGATACCTGCAGATGCTGAGCTAGTGTTTTATATTGAATTGGAGGAGATCAAATAACACCTTAATTGTAATACCTAATAAAACTAATAAGCTTTATTAGGTATTACGATTTATAAAGAAGTCATTTAAAAACGTATGTTAAAATGATATGTAAGTGCTTGGAATACAGATTGATATAAAATTTCATTTTCATTCCCGATAGCTATCGGGATAGC
>JBATLS010000113.1:0-24313 GCA_049289435.1 Saprospiraceae bacterium
AATAAAAAAGAAGGCAGTAAAAATTCAAGTTGAATAATTTTTACCTACAACTTACCTTCCTTAATTTGATACTTCCATCGTCAAGTTTGATATACTCCAAATCATAGGTAAGCTGTAGCGTCAACAAGACTTGGTCCAAAGTATTATCCTTTAGAGATCCGGAAGTGAAGGTACACGAAGACCAATTTCTATTTTCCGGAAAATCAAACTTAACTTTAAAGAACAACGAAATATCAGCTATCACCTTGTCAAAAGGAGTATTTTTAAATATCAAGTCTCCTTTAAACCAAATCTCATTATTATAAAATGGTTGATCTTCGACCCTCAGCTCACCGCTTTTATCTATATAAGCATTTTGATTTGCAACCAATACTTTTTCACTTTTTGGAGTAGCAACAGATACTTTTCCCTCTCTGACACTCACTAAGGTCTTGGATGCATCGACAATAAATTTTGTACCCAATACCACCACATTGAAATCTCTTGCCTCAATCTTGAATGGCGACACTTTATTTGACTCCACTTCAAAATATGCCCTTCCTTGTAATGAAACTATCCTCTGCTGATCATTAATAGCATTTACAGTCATTACTGCACCTTCGTCCAAATATACTTTCGTCCCGTCTTCCAACTGTGCAATCTTGTCAATACCTCGATATATGTTTGATTCACCCGATTGGTATTTAAAAACAATCACCGAAACTATCGCCAAAGTAAAAACGGCAGCAGCCATCCTAATCCAGCTCAAATGAAATATTTTAGTCTTGGGCTGAATGACTTCTTTTGTAGGCTGAGACGTAAGTTCTGCTTGTTCGATTCTATTTTGATGTTTCAAAAAAGCATTTTTTGCATCAAATTCAATGTTAGCTGGTTTGGCAGCGTGCTCCCAAATTTTTGTAACCTGATCAAATAATTTTTTATTTTCTTTATCATCATTTAACCAAGTGACAAACTCTGCTTTCTGCTTAGCATTGAGCTCGCCAGAGATATACTTGTGTATCAAAATTATCGTTTCGGTGTATTTCATTGATAATACTTTTTTATATATGACACATAATCGAAGGAATACCCTTATTCATTATCCATAATTTTATATAAATTTTCTCTTAAAATTTTTAAAGCTTTAGAAATCTGATTTTCGACGGTCTTTATAGAAATATCTAATTCTGATGCAATCTCTATATAACTCATCTCCTCATACCTACTAAGTGCAAATATTATCCCACATCTCTCGGGCAACTCTTCTATAATTCTTTGGATACTCAAATCTAACTCTTCTGCGGACATCAATTCTACTGTGGAGTAGCTGGAGTCATAGATTTCGACCAATTGAGAGTCTCCTTCCCACCTACTTTTGTTGTCCCTAATATGATTTAGTGTCCTGTTTCTACATGCTCTTTTGAGATACCCCACTAAAGATTGGTTAATATTGATGGTGTCTTTCTTCTTCCATACCTCAAAAAATACGTCCTGAACAATGTCTTCTGCGGTATTTTCATCGTGTATAATCAAATATACTTGATTGCATAGGTGGCTGTAATAGCTGGCATATATTTTCTCCAACGCCTCTTCAGGTTTTGATTTGGCCAGAAATAAAAATTCTCCCCCTGTAATTAATTGCAAAGTATTGATATTCAATAATTATAAAAATCTAAATAAACTAAATTTACATGGTACAAAGCATAAAGTAAGTACAACTTACCCCTATTCACCCAAAAAATACCTAAGAGTAGGTTTAAAATTCTATCATTTATCTGTATGTTGCACATTTAAACATACTCTTATATGATGGGCGAAGATACAAGAAAAACATAATATAGTTAATACAAATTAATTATATTATGGTGCATTAATGAAAGGCTGCTTTACATTCCTTTCAAAATAAAATATAAAATTTAAAAAATACTTTATCAACCTTCGAAATATTTTTTACTTTTGCACCACGTTAGATAAATGGAGGTTGTAGCTCAGTTGGTTAGAGCATCGGTTTGTGGTGTCGAGGGTCGTGGGTTCGAACCCCATCAGCCTCCCTTAAGCAAGAGACGAATTCAAGGTAGTTCGTCTCTTTTTTTTCTTAATCCTCATATTTCATTTTTTAGACCCCCTTAAAATATTTCTATCTATATACCAAAATGAAAGTGAATATATCTTACCACTTTCATCCTTCATCCAAAAAAAATACTATGCTTAAAGTAAATCTATCAGAAATATTTACTTTTACGGATGATAACATAAGAAATCTTTCTTTGCTATTTACCTAAATGATTCAATGCACTATATTGACAACACATGAAATTTAGTACTGTTTCCCTTTGGTTTTCTTGTATTCTAATGAGTGTGATAGCTCTTTTTTACTACCCAAAATGGAATAAAGAGACCACAGAAGCCACGCTGAGTTGGGATGTTTCAGGCTATTATTGGTATTTGCCCGCTTTTTTTATCTATGAGGATGTCAGACAACTGGGATTTTCTGAATCTATCATTGCTAAATACAGACCCACTCCATCCAATCTCCAATCCTTCAAGCACAACAATGGCAATTACGTCTTGAAGTATAGCAGTGGACAGTCCATACTCATGCTTCCCGGGTTTGTAGCCGGTCATCTCTCCGCTCATTTGCTCCATTATCCTATTGATGGATTTTCCAAACCCTATCAATTTGGAATATTTTTATGGGGACTCCTGGTTACTCTCCTTGGATTGATTTTTTTGCGTAAAATATTAGTGCTATACTTTTCGGATGTAGCTGTGGGACTCACTTTGCTATCGCTATGTTTTGCAACCAATTTTTTGGAATACGGTGCCATCACCAATGCGATGACCCACAATTTTCTATTTACCCTATATGCATTGCTGATATGGAATACTATTCAGTTTTATAAAAAACCATCATTTTTGAATGGATTTGGTATTGGGGCCTTATTGGGATTGATGGCACTCACCCGGCCCACGGAGATCGTAGCAGTTTCCATACCTTTGTTGTATAATCTGTCCATCTCCTTCGATGACATCAAAGCCAGAGTCATATTTTGGTGGAAACAATACGAAAAATTGTGTGTCGCCATAGTGACGACAGCAGCCATTGGAAGTATTCAATTGCTGTACTGGAAGTTTGTTTCGGGTGATTGGTTGGTCTATAGTTATGAAGATCAAGGGTTCAGCTGGCTGCGGCCTCACATTTTGGATTGTTTGTTTAGTGGACGGGCAGGGTGGCTGATTTATACTCCATTCATGATACTGAGTATCATTGGTTTTTTGCCGTTTTGGAAGAAGTACAAGTCACTTGCTCCAGGGCTTACACTCTTTATGTTGATTTTTTTCTATATCACTTTTGCATGGGATATCTGGTGGTATGGCGGCAGTGTAAGTCAAAGAGCTTTAGTACAAGCCTACCCTGTACTTGCATTTCCATTGACGGCTTTCTTTCAGAGTATCACAAAAATAAATCTGAAGGCTTTCCTGATCACCATTTTTGGACTTTTTAGTGTCCATTACAATTTCTGGATGACACACCATTGCCACTTTGGTGGATTGTTTGTAGCCGGAGATATGACCAGTGAGTATTTAACATCTATTTTTCTCAAAGATACCTTGCCTGACGAAGCCTTAAAATTGCTGGATACCAGAAAAATATACCAAAAGCCAATCTCAAATCCACTATATCTTATCACAGAGAGCGATAGTATCAATAGTCTCGGCCCTATTTGTCTCAAAGATAGTATTCAATACAGCCCTGTCAGGAGATATACGCTTCCAGCCACTTCTGGTTGGCTCCGTGTATCGGCGGACTTTGAGACAGATCATAGAGAGGGAGAAATCTGGAAGATGACCCAACTTACGCTCAAATACTATAAAGATGGAAAGGAGCTCAGAAGTGATGTACTACGTGTACAACGACATTTGCAACAAGGTCAAAAAGTACATCTATGGCTGGATTCTAAGCTAAGGTACGAACCCGATGAAGTAGAGATGCTCCTATGGCATGCCGATAGCAAAACGACTATTTGTGCCGAAAATTTCAAACTTCTCTATCATAAAGGTGAATAATTGGTGAAAAAGAAGGTAGTTATTCAAAATCGAGACTACGCCGAAGACTTTAATTTTGCCGCAAAGGCACAAAAAACATCAAAGCATAACAATACTGGGTGTAGCCCATTTTTGCAATCGAAGTTAGTCAATTTCTTTTTAGCACGCTTAAGTGCTGTGTTTGTCTAAAAAGAAATTATAAAGAAATGGAATTTATGGATACATCCTAAACAATTGATATTCAATACTTTGTTTCTCTTTGAGACTTATAGATTTTGATGCCTTTCTCTATTTTTTCATTTTGGGAATGGGCTCCACAATAATGTAAACGTGATTCAGAATTACAGACTCCAATTCGATATAAAGGAGCCTGTCTGCCTATGGCACGGCCTGTCTGCCTTTGGCACGGTCTGGCTGCCTTTGGCACGGCCTGTCTGCCTTTGGCATGGCAAATAATGGCCTTGTAATCTCTGATTGCAAGCATACCAATAAATTGCATTAGAAGGATGCTATGCCTCCCGATCGCTATCGGGGCGATCGCTATCGGGAAAGTGCTCATCGTCCTCTGATAAAAGCCAGTGGCAATTGAAATATGTGAGTGTACTCCGAAAACTCAAAACAAATGATAATCAACCGTTTTTTACCGATGGTCGCAGTTTCTGCCTGTTTCAACGCAGTATAAATCAGATTTTTTCACATTCTCCACTTCAAAGACTTTTCGGAGTGGACTCAAATGTATATATTTTATAATCTTAAATCGCAGAAAGTCTGGTGTGTTCTAAGATTGGTAACCAAAAGCTACCATTACAAAGGTAGGCACTGCCCAAAATAATAAAAGGAGCTCTATCCAGCGATAGAAACTCCCATATTCGCAATTTCGGGTGCGAATTTCTTGCCTGAAAAAGAGAAAAAAGGAGCTCTATCCAGCGATAGAAACTCCCATATTCGCAATTTCGGGTGCGGATTTCTTATCTCACAGAATCTACTACTGCTTTGAATGCATCTGGATGATTCATCGCAAGATCTGCAAGTACTTTTCTATTTAGACCTACTTCCTTTTGAGTAAGTGCATGTATAAATTTCGAATAAGAAAGTCCGTGCATTCTGGTAGCTGCGTTGATCCTCGCTATCCAAAGGCGTCTAAAGGCTCTCTTTTTGTTTCTTCTGTCTCTGTAAGCATATGAATAGGACTTCTCCAACGCATTGACTGCTACAGTATATACTTTACTCCTCGCACCAAAGAAACCTTTGGCTGCTTTTAGGATTTTTTTTCTGCGAGCCCTCGAGGCTACTGCATTGACTGATCTAGGCATAAAATTAACATTTTTTAGTACAATACAGGGACTCTTTTATATATTAGAATGCTTTGATCCTGTATCCTCGTTAAAAAAACTAAACAAAAATTACTTACAAAGCAGATTTTTGACCTTTGCAAAATCTGCATCACTTACCAAAGCAGATCCGAGAAGTCTCGTCTTTGCTTTGTTTGACTTTTTTCTCATCAAGTGTCTTGCATTCGCTTGGAATCTCTTCAGCTTACCAGTTCCGGTAAAACTGAATCTTTTCTTAGCACTTGAATGCGTTTTCATCTTGGGCATAATACATATAATTTAAGAATGCAAAGATAAATAATGTAATTCATATTTTATACTAAAAAAGTAAAAATATTTTAACTACTTTAAAAAATAATGACTAAAAATAAATTATACCTTCTTTTTCTTAGGAGAGATCATAACTATCATTCGCTTTCCCTCCAATTTTGGCATCTCTTCCGCAGCTCCCAATTCTTCCAATTCCTTGAGAAATCTCAGTAATATCAATTCCCCACGATCCTTAAATACGATGGCTCTACCTTTGAAGTGTACATAGGCTTTGATTTTGTCTCCATCTTCCAGAAACTTGATAGCATGTTTCACTTTGAAATCAAAATCATGGTCATCGGTATTAGGTCCAAAACGTATCTCTTTTATGACGGTCTTGGCGGTCTTGGCTTTGAGTTCCTTTTCTTTCTTTTTCCTATCGTAAATAAACTTCTTGTAGTCTATAATCTTACATACAGGAGGGTCAGCATTTGGGCTAATTTCCACTACGTCCAATTCCAACTCAGATGCCCATTGCAGGACTTGGTAGGTATTGTATATACCAGGTTCTATACTTTTGTTAGCGACTTCGCTTATTTCCTCCAGATTGTCGCCTACTAATCTGATTCTTGGAACATTGATCTCTCGGTTGAGTCTGTAATTATACTTGTCATCCTGAATCTTTTGTTGTGGTTGATATCTACCTTTAGCCAAATGTTTTTCGTTTAATATTTTTTTATGATGCGCAAAGATAAAAACAAAAGGGTATTTATTACTGAAAATAAATGCACTTATCGTTTTATTATTATTTATTTTATATCCTCGTGGGTATTAGCTTCGGAGTGTATGCTGATACTGAGTCCTGTTTTATCTTCATTGATGTCAGCTATCAATTTGGTGCCTTTCTCTGGGTTTTCGTTCAGTATGAACTCCGCCAACGGATCTTCAATGTATTTCTGTATGGCTCTGTTGAGTGGTCTGGCACCAAACTGAGGATCATATCCTTTGTCAGCAACAAACTCCTTGGCATCTTCAGATAGTGACAAGTCATAATCAAGATTGTTCATTCTTTTGAACAAGTGAAGCAAATTGATTTCAATAATTTTAAATATATCGCTCTTTTCCAGACTATTAAATATAACTATATCGTCTATCCTATTCAGAAACTCCGGTGAGAAAGTTTTCTTTAAAGCTCCTTGGATGATGGCTTTGATATTCTCCTCCGTATTTTCCTGTCTGGATGATGTAGCAAATCCTAATCCCTGTCCGAAATCTTTCAGTTGTCTGACTCCTATATTGGAAGTCATGATGATGAGAGTATTTTTAAAATCTACTTTCCTACCCAGACCATCAGTCAACTGTCCGTCATCCAATACCTGCAATAAAATATTGTACACGTCAGGGTGGGCTTTTTCTATTTCATCGAGTAAAATGACAGAATATGGTTTTCTCCTCACTTTCTCTGTCAACTGTCCCCCCTCTTCATATCCCACATATCCTGGAGGCGCACCTATCAGTCTTGAGATAGAAAACTTTTCCATATACTCGCTCATGTCTATTCTTATCAGGGAGTCTTCCGAGTCAAACATATATCGAGCCAAAGCTTTCGCGAGCTCTGTCTTTCCTACTCCGGTTGGTCCTAGAAAGATAAATGATCCAATGGGCTTGGATGGGTCTTTGAGTCCTACCCTATTTCGTTGGATTGCTTTGGTGACCTTGACGATGGCCTCATTTTGGCCGATGATCATATCTTCCAAATCTTTGGTCATTTTGACCAATTTGTGAGATTCGCTCTGTGCCACTCTTCTCACAGGGATACCTGTCATCATCGAAACTACTTCAGCTATATCCTCTTCGTTGACTGGGTATTTCTTAGATTTTGACTCTTCTTCCCACTCTTCTTTATTTTGTTCAAGTTTTCTGATGAGCTTTGATTCTTGATCTCTCAAGTCTGCTGCACGCTCATATTGCTGGCTTTTTACGGCTACATTTTTCTGCTCCTTGACATTTTCAATTTCCTCTTCGAGGTCTTCAATATACTTTGGCACATGTATGTTTTTAAGGTGTGCTCTTGCACCTACCTCATCCATGACATCGATGGCTTTGTCAGGAAAGTACCTATCAGATATATATCGCTCACTCAATTTTACACAAGCTTCGATGGCATCATCAGAATAAAGCACATTGTGAAAATCTTCATACTTATTTTTAATATTGAAAAGTATGTGGACGGTCTCTTCTGCAGACGGCGGATCCACGATCACTTTTTGAAACCTTCGATCCAGAGCTCCGTCTTTTTCTATATACTGCCGGTACTCATCAAGGGTGGAAGCACCGATACATTGCAATTCGCCTCTAGCCAAGGCAGGCTTAAATATATTGGATGCATCCAACGAGCCTGTAGCTCCACCAGCACCTACGATGGTATGTATTTCATCGATAAATAGTATGATATCTCTTGCTTTTTCCAATTCCGTCATGATCGCTTTCATCCTTTCTTCAAACTGTCCACGATATTTTGTACCAGCTACCAAAGCTGCCAGGTCCAACATCACTACTCTTTTGTTGAATAGCGTTCGGGATACTTTACGTTGGATGATCCTCAATGCAAGTCCTTCTACTATGGCTGTCTTACCTACTCCAGGCTCCCCTATGAGGATAGGATTGTTTTTCTTGCGGCGTGATAATATCTGAGAGACGCGCTCAATTTCTATATCTCTGCCTATGATTGGATCCAACTTGCCTTCTTCGGCCAATCGGGAGACGTCTCGTCCGAAATTGTCCAGTACTGGAGTCCTGGACTTGCCCGTGGCTTTTCGTGTGGTACCATATTGATCTCCGCTATCATCATCATCTGACGGCAAGTCAGAATCAGAAGATGCCTGACTCATAAAGTCTGGTGCATTGGGATCTTGTTCTTGTTTGACATACTCCATTTCAGTTCTAAATGCTTCGTAATCCACATTGAAATCCTGAAGTATCTTATTGGCTGTATTTTCATCATGCTTCAAGATCGAAAGCATGAGATGTTCCGGTCGAATTTCTTCACTTTTATACACTTTGGCTTCCAGAGAAGTCACTTTAAGTACTTTTTCAGCATGTTTATTGAGTGGAATGCTACCATAATTGTAGCCCATTTCTTCATTATTTCTTACAGCGTGTGTCTTTTCTATTTTATGTCTTAGCTCAGCTATATCCACCTCAAGAGAATCGAGTACTTTGACTGGTAAGCTGTCTTTTTCGAGGATGAGACCTAATAAAAAATGTTCAGTACCAATATAATCATGACCCAGTCGGATCGCTTCTTCACGACTCAACTGAATGATTTTTTTTACTTTAGGTGAAAATTTTCTGTTATTCATTTATAACTTTGTTTTAATCGCACTTGACGATATTTATAAAAAGTCTTTACTATGTACCAAAATTATCTATCTACATCTTTGGTCACTTTATATTATCACCACAAATTCGTGCCACAAATATCTATCAGCAATATTGTCAGTTACAATTGGAGACTTATTACACAAATGTAAGGAAAAATATCATGTAAAAAAGGTATAAAAAGTAAAAATGATCTAATTCTTACTCATTTTAACCATTTATTAACCAAGTACTACATAACAAATACTGTAAGACAAAGCAAACATAATATATATTATATAATTTTATAATGTTTTAATAAATAATTATTAATGGTTTAATGATACATTTTGCTTTTGGGCAACTTTTCAAATGCTCGACAATGTATTCCACGCTTTAAGTCATTGGGCATAATTAGTGACTTAGTGCAATATATATATGGACTTTACATTATTCGCTAAATTTAAGTCAAATATCCAATTATATTTGGATAAATTGATTAAATTTGCGCCGCTTTTTAGATTTAGCCACGTACAGGCTTTTTGGGGAGTATTTGATACATTCTGATTTATCTACACAATCATTCATCAGCTCCTACGTTGATTATATGAGACAGGAGTGGGAGATTGAATTTAAAAAGGCCATTAAAAAAATAAAATACCAAAATGAAGTTCACTTTAGATAAAACAGACAGATATACCATTTTCAAATTGGATGAAGAAAACCTCAATTCATTTCTTGCGCCAGATCTCAAGTCAGAGTTTGTATTGTTGAGCAATGAAGGAGTTAGAAATCTAATATTGAATCTATCTGATGTCAAATATGTAGATTCGTCAGGATTAAGTGCCATATTGACAGCTAATAGGCTTTGGAAAGACTTCGGGTGTTTTGTACTTACAGGTGCAAATCATGCTTCTGTTAAAAAATTGATAGAAATTTCTCGTCTCGAATCGATCTTAAATATTATACCCACCGTCGAAGAATCTATAGACTTCGTATTTATGGAAGATATAGAAAAAGAACTTACCGCAGAAGCGGATGATGAATAACATCTTTTAGAGTAAGTTTAAAATTTCATCTGTTTGTCTGCAAGCTGCAAATCTAATTACTCTTAGACAAGAGCACTAATCTTAATCTGCTGTCCTGACTGTCGTATTCTCTTGTATCCAGCAAGGCACAAAGTAACTATTGCCTTCTTTGATATTTCTAAAGAAAATATCTTCCTTCTTTGGCATGTATTGCTTGTATCTATTGATCAGGGTATTTGCTTCTGATGCAAATTTTGAATCTACATTTTTGGCTTTTGTCCACATATCTATGGCTGGCCAGGTCACTACCTGACTATCCCACCCTCTACCAGGTCCACATAATGGGCCACTAGACGCATATAAATTGCCTATCAACATATAAGGCTCCCCCCATCCAGGGTTGGCTTGGGCCGCCTCCAAAGCATATTTTCTTGACTTGGGGTAATTGCGCAGATCCCTGTAATATATTTTTGCGACCAACAATAGGTATTTGGCTTTTGTATCAGCATCACTCGCCAGATCCACACACGTGAGGTATGACTCTACTGCTTTACTGTATTTTCCCGAACCGTAATCTTCGTTACCCTGAGCAGCACAGCTCAATGGCGGTGGGGGTATATAACATTTATTTGCTTTAGCATCTTTGACTTCGATCAATTTTTTGTCGCTGGTTGCACAATTTCCTCTCAACATTCTGGAGTATGCCAAATTGATAATATCACAACTGTCTGGATATTTTTTATAAAGTGCATAATACTTTTTGCTATAATAATCACATTGGTAAAAATCATCAATCCCTTCGAGACTTTCCAATCGGTCTGTAGAATATTCGTCGATGATTTCCCAAGCTTCACATATAGTACCTTTGCATGTCTTCTTCCCCTGGTCTATAGCACCAAATATGATATCTGCATATTTCCTACCCACTTCATTGGATATCTTACCTTCTACTATTCGATCAAAAAGCATTTTTGTAAAAGGATTGACCACAAAATAATCAACGTTTTTGCCTTTGATGTCGATGTTGGATTTCAGAAGTTCGAAAATTTTATCTTGTGTGGTGTATTCGGTATAATAATAGTAATAATCAAAACCCTTGATACCATTGATGTATGCTGAATCACCAAAACACTCCTTCTTTTTGTCGTAGATCATCATGACGGTATCTATATAAGTCTTTTTGAGAGATGCATTTTCAGTCGAGCCGTATAGATGTTTGTATATAGATGTACCATCCTCAAAATGATACTGCACTTTGCCATTAGATCCAGGTGCCAATGCATATGCCAATTTCCAATATGGCAATGCTTCATCATATTTTTTGGCTCTTAAGAAATCTTTATATAAAACAAAAGCGGTCTCTGCCCGTTCTCTGTCGTAACCTGGGAGGTCCGAAAAAGAAGCACATGGCCCTTTGGGATCGACTTTTACTACTTCTTTTTCTTCAGTGTCAGGTTTTACCTCCACCAATTTAGGAGTACACCCCAAAGTACATACCATCACTAATAAAAATATGAACTTCATATGGCTTGATTGATTGATCATAAAGTAAAGATATTAAATATGACGTGATTTAAAAATAAATAACACAATTATGTAAGTACGAAATACGAAATACGAAGTACAAAGTACGATTTTTGCACTGTGCTTGGCTAATCCCGAAATGTATCGGGAAATGGTTAAAGACTTATTTTAAATGTTTGATTGATTTTTTGATTAATCCCGCTTGCTATCGGGAAAAAACTAAAAAAGGAGGAGCTTTGAATGAGCTACCTCCTTTTAAATTTTATTTGATTAAATTATCAAGCTTTCAGGCCAGGCCAATAATATTTATTTTATGACATAGTCCATCTTTCAAAAACTTGAAAAATCTTAGTTTTTAAATCTCAATCTTACCGTCTCACCTATCCAGCAACCTACTGTAACAGACTGACCTTCTGAAACTCCTCTCATGAATCCTTCTGACTTCTCAGGCAGTGAGCCATAGTAATTAGATAATCTGTCATTCACTTCTCCAGCAACACTTCCGTCTATGGATTTGGCATGATTATACTTGTCCATGGCTGCCAAAATAGCAAGTCTTTGGTTCCAGCTATCACCGCATGATCTTGCAGTACGACCATACATATCTCCTATAAGCATGTAAGGACGACCCCATCCTGGATTCAATTTTGCCGCAGCATATGCCGATGAACGTGCCTGACTATACAGACTTAGTTTTCTAAACTCTATGGATGCAATACCAAACATATAGGTGGCTTTCTTTTCATTGTCAGTTTCATCTTGCATGGCTTCTCTATACTTTGATATGGCTTCTTGGTATCTTCCCGCCTCATATGCGACACGAGCACCAGCAGCAGGGTTATTGGCTTCAAATTCAGCTTGTAATCTTGCATTTTCTGTACTGGCGTATTTTTGCCATGCCTTATCAAGCTTCATGATAGCCGGGTCGGTATCAGCACAACCTTGTGCTTTTAGGGTTGCGATAACTCTTTTTAGCATAGCTGCATCCTCCTGATTCTCCTCGTATTCAGGTATCAGTTTTTCTTTAAAGTAATCACAGTCAAATATTTCTTTTTCTATCGTGGCGAACAAGCCCTCCATAGACGCTTGTGCTTGCTGATATCCTTCAGAAAGATTTTCATTATTGGCGATATTATATTCTGCTATCTGATTGATTCTTTTGTAGATTTTCACCACTTCTTCTTTAGGGAGTCGGCCTTCTTTAAATTCATATACCGTGATTCTGGCATAAGGGTCGAAGATGATGTATTCTGCCTGATCACCAGAGTATTTGATGGACTCGTTGATGGCTTTAAGATTATCTTCATATGGAGAGTTGAGTACGTAAAACATATCATAAGCTTTTCGACCATATAGGTAGCCTATTCTGGCATTATACTCTTCCTCAGTATTGTTTTTGGTGGTAATGCTTTTGGACTTAAAACACTCTATGGCTTCGTCATATAATCTTATGATGTTGGCATGATATTCGGCTTTTGTATTATCATCTACGCCAGCAGCAAGCAAGTGTTTGTAAAGTACCACCCCGTCTGTGTAGTGATAATCACGCTTACCATCTGCTGCTGGAGCCAATTTATAAGCTGTTTTCCAGTTTTCAAAAGCTGTTTTGTAATCTTGGCCTTTAAGTGCTTGCCTATAGATACTGTGTGCGTTTTCAGCGTCTGTCTGGATGGCTTGCCCTACCCAATTATTGCATTGAGCAAATGACATATAGATGCCCAGCACAGCAACAAAACTTAGTGTCAAAAAAGATTTAATTTTCATTGTAAAGAAGGTTGATTTGTTAATTGTTTGTTTGTTAATTATATTTTCTCTTTAAAAACCATTCGTCATCATTAAAAGTTACACCCAAAGAAATTTTAACAAATTTTTCAGATATCGGTGTATTTTGACCTCGGATACCCATATTTACTCCCAGATTGACATGAGAGACTTTCCTTTGAAAAACAAATGGCATACCCAATCCTGCTGTAAATCCATAGGTGACTAATTGATTATCTTCGATCACTCTCGGGTCTGTCTGATAATAAAATCCATATCTGTAATATACTCTTTCAAAGAAATTGTCAAAGGATTTATAATCAGGTCTGAAGTATCCACCAAGGCTTATTTTTGAGGCATTTTTGAGTGCGCCTTCTATTTCATTGGTGGCATCATTGTAGTAACTGGACCAAAAAGAAGTGGCATAGTTGAAGCCCAGACAAAACTTTTCACCTGAATAATAAGTCGCTCCAATCCCAATCTCCGCCGGCAATCTGCCACTTCCTTTTATACCATTGACCACTCTGATGGTGTCAGTATTGGATTCATTTCCTGGCAATTGTTGTATCAGTCGATGATTTATGTTATAATTGGTGCTGAACCCGGTAGATGAGTTGGCATTTAGGCCTAGTGAGATTCTTTTGACAGGCGTGGTCCGATTACTTACTAATGCTTTTTTATTGAGTATATCAGTAAAAATGACCCCTGCATTCCACAAAAATCCCCTCACATTGTAATCATTGGAATAAAAATCACTGTAAGCATATTGTGTTGTTTCGAATACAAGCTTATTGTCATTGGATATTTTGCCGAAAAGATATCCCAGATTTGCACCCACTGAAAAATTTTTATACTTTAACGAATTGCCCCATAAAAACTTGAAAGTCCCCCCATTGCCTACATAATTTCTTATAAAATTTCCTGTAGAAGGCAGTGAGTCCTGTGCAGCAATATTGTAGTTGACTATAGAGTGAGGCATGAGTGTAAAAGCCATGCCCAATTTGTAATCCTTCTTTACCCCATCATATATTTCATTGATCGGATTGCGGAGTGGGAAAGCAAGTGAAATATAATCAATATTACCTGTCCAGATTTTATTGGTTACGTCTTTTTCAGTCAGCCACGTTCTTTTGGTAAATACTCCAAAATCAAACGCTGTGGCATTGAGAAAGCTATAAGTGGCCGGATTGACGATATTGATATGGAATCCATCTATGTAAGACGACCCCAGGCCCGCCATTTGCCTGGTATGGTTGAAGTTGTTGTCTGTCATATCTCCAATCCCATATCTGGAATAAGGGCTATTGTCATTTTGTTGTGCAGAAATATCTACCTCCAAGATGAAAAACACTAACAACGGTAAAATAAATTTATTTAACATTATATTTTAATATTTCATACAATCCTTCTAAAACAAGATTTGGGGAGACAAATATCTTAATTTTTGTGTAACTTACAAAAAAATGTGCGCTCCCTCCGGTTAAAATAACGTTAATGCCTGGAGTTTGTCCTTTAATCCTCAAAATCATTCCTTCGATTTCTAATATTGCGCCCTTTACAGCCCCATTTTGCATGGCCTCCTGGGTATCTTTCCCAAAGTCTGAGTGATTCCACTGGGCTTGTACTTTAGGAAGTTTTGCGGTATAATGATGCATAGCTTTGAGCCTCATATCGATCCCCGGACTGATATTGCCACCCACATATGCTCCCTGTGCTGATAAATAATTGACTGTGATACAGGTACCCATATCGACGATGATGCAAGGTGTACCAGCAAATCGGGCAAATGCTCCAACTGCTGCAGCCAGTCTATCTTTGCCCAACGATTGCGGAGATCCGTATAAGTTGGTGATGGGCAGTCTGGTGGTGTGATGGAGGTGGATGAAAGGTTTTATATTGTCCAAATAAATCAATAGTTCGGGCGAAGGATCTGATGTATTGCTTAAAATCGCTGCATCTATGGGGTATTTTTGTGCTTTTTTTGCGATGTTACCCGAGTACCTACGCATCATAGTACCATGATCCACCATCTTATCGCCGTCGAAAATACCATACTTAGCTCTGGTGTTGCCTATATCAATGACCAGTTTCATCAGTGTCGAAAGTGTCTGCTACCTGTAAATACCATGGACATACCTTGCTGATCACAATAGTCTATGCTATATTGGTCTTTGATGGATCCACCGGGCTGTATCACCGCTTTGATACCTTCATGATACACCAACTCCACACAATCAGGAAATGGGAAAAAAGCATCTGAAGCCATGACAGCACCTATCAAACTAAAGCCAAATTTTTTGGCTTTGGCGATGGCTTGTGCGCAGGCATCAACTCTGGAAGTCTGACCACACCCCATCCCCAACAATTGTTTGTCCCTTACCAGCACAATGGTATTGGATTTCAGGTGTTTGGCACATTTTTCAGCAAAGAGTAAATCAGAGATTTCTTCAGGATTCGGAGACAATTTTGTCATTACTCTTAGGTCTTGAGGTCCTGAAGATTCCCTATCAGCATCTTGCACGATGACTCCATTGATCAGACTTCGGAAGGTCTGGGGCGATTGAGGATATTTGTGCAATTTCAATAAAACTCTTTTGGCCTTTTTACGCAACAATACTTCTGCTTCGGGTGTAAAATCAGGAGCAATCAGTACTTCGTAAAATATCTGATCTATGAGCTCAGCAGCAGATAAATCTATGGTGCTATTGGCAATCAGGATACCTCCGAAAGCTGACACAGGATCAGCAGCCAATGCCGATTGCCACGCCTCAGATACGGATTGTCTAGTGGCAACACCACATGCGTTGGTATGCTTCAGGATGGCCATGGTAGGTGGCTCATATCTAAATTCGAACATCAATGAAATGGCAGCATCGATATCTACCAGATTATTATATGACAATTCTTTGCCACAAAGCTTTGACACTATATTGTCCAGGTTGCCAAAGAAAGTGGCGGTCTGATGTGGATTTTCGCCGTACCTAAGTGGTAAGTGATCCATGATACTGTGCTTAAAGGTAGCACTCTTGAGTGCTTCATCTGCCAGATACTGAAATATAGCGGTATCATAGTGTGATGACACTTTGAATGCTTCGGCGGCCAGATGCTGACGGTCTTGGAGGGTAGTCACTCCCTTGTGTATCGTAAGGATATCATACAACTTTTGATACTGATCCTTGGATGAAATGACAGTTACATCATGAAAATTTTTGGCTGCGGCTCGGATGAGTGAAATGCCTCCAATATCTATTTTTTCGATAATTTTACTTTGATCGTCTGTCGCAAGTACTGTCTCTTCAAAGGGATATAAATCCACTATGACCAGGTCCATAGGTGGTATGTCATATTTGGTGAGTTGTGTCAGATGATCATCACTTCTTTTGGCAAGGATGCCTCCGAATACCTTTGGGTGTAATGTCTTTACTCTCCCATCCAATATCGATGGATAACCCGTCAGGTCTTCTACTCTGATGACGCTTATACCCAACGACTCTATAAACTCCTGCGTACCTCCTGTGGTATATATCCTGACACCCAACTGATCCAATTGTTGAATGATGACATCCAGACCATCTTTACAAAATACAGAAATTAATGCCGATGAAATCTTATTATCCATTATAAACAACTATAAATTAAACCTTAACAAATAAACAAATAATATAATATCAAATAGATATAAAATAAAAATGGGAAGATGTTGTGACACAGCTTCCCATTTTTATGTTATGACCAAGTGATCAATACTCCCATAAATCGTGCTCAAAATTGAGCAATTCATTTTTGATCCTATCTGAATAAAGGAGCATGTCAATACCTGATCTATCATCTTCTGCATCAGGATCAGACACAAAAAAATCTTTGAGTCGATAATCGAGTACATTTGATCGCTTATAGATATAGCTGGTAAACATGCGCGAGTCAAACAAATCAGCCCATGTCATCGGTGCTGCATCATTTTGCTCATTGAATACCCTAAATTTAGACATCGGAAGTCTGCACTCCGGATAATATATCCAGAAAAGAGTTGCAGGCGGAATACCAGCCTCCTTATTCTTGGGACTTTGATATATCGGAGCGATGCCGAGTATTCTCACATCCATATTTGATCTTTGCTTATCAAAATACCAAATTTCCTTTATTCTGTATTGAAATATATCTTCCCAGTTGATATCGTTTTTTCCTATAACAATTTTTTCTTCATAGGTATCAGGATCTAAAGTGTAGGAGGTATCCATAGATACCATCATAGACTCCACTTCTGTGGGAGACAGTACATTTTTAAATTGTTCGTCACTAAAAGCGGTGATATCTCCGTTATTGATCATTTGTTTCATCGCCGAAAATAAGTTTAACTCCTGACTTCTAAAAGTCAAATTGAGTTTCTCACGGGTATCTACTACTCGCTGGATTCTTTTTTCCCAGGATATATCCGCTTCTCTGACAGGCTGCCGATCCATGAGTTTATTTTCGATCACAATTCTTTTGCGTACTATGTCGTCTATGAAAATATCTTCTGTAGGTATCGAAGACTCGGTCTTGATTTCCTCAGCACCAGCAGCAGGCTTGTTGGTCTGTGACGTACCCAATGCCGATATACTGATACACACCACACCGACTAATGAGGACAGATGAATAAATGATTTCATAATATAAAATTTTAAAAAATTACTTAATATCAAACACCAATTGACCAAGTTGCCGATCGGCCACGTCTCCAGGACACTTACAGCGTATATCTGCAAAAACATACTTATCGCCTGGAGTAGCTTTCGCTTTCAAGGCAGCTGCGCCGCCTTCTATTCGAGCTCCTCTATTGGGTGCTGATTCAGGGTCTTGGCGTTTGGCAACTCTGGTCAGGGTAAATCCTGCCAAATTGCATCTGGCATCAAAATCAAACCCTTCCAACAAAGGAATGACCGCTTCATGGGCTTTGAAAGTACCGTTTCCTATATCTCCACCTCGTTCCTTTCCACCCAATAAGGGAGTAGGATCTGGTATCCTTTTTACTCTGAATATTTTATTGGAATTCAGATTGGGTGCTTTAACGTAGATCGTCGCATTGCCTTGTTGTGAGACTTTGGCGGTAAAAGTACCATCGCCATTTCTACTGATATCACCGCCATCCATAGAGACATTGATTTGTCCCGAAGGGACTCCAGCCGCAGATACTTCTATTGGATTGTCCACACCTATATACAGTACATTCATTTTTGCAGCTGAGATGGTTACTGATCTTTCGCCAACTTCGTATTCAAAAATTTGTTTGTATTCGTTTACTTCCCCTGTCACAGGATTTGTTACCGAAGCGACGGCTTCATATTTTTTAATTCCTACAGCATTCGCGATGGTACTCCATTTGGCTGCTCCTTCTTTATCCAGTCCAAGCGGTGCACCATTGACGGAGATTTTGATACCAGTGTTGGATGTATTGTCTGCCGCTGCAGAAAGGAATATATCTGTTTCAAACTTCTCTCCTTTGATTACGTATGATTTGATGGGAGCAGACACTACTCTGAATTTGTTGAGTACGATATCGTCTGTCAACCCTACTTTACCAGCCAAATAATTGAGTATGGTAGCTTCAGAAGATTTGATATCATTGTTGAATTTTGAAAAAATAGGCAAACAAGCACCTAGAGGCATGTGTCCAAATGTAAAATCTGCCCAGCTTTCTTTTTTATTGACCGACTTTTTCCAACTTTCCTCATCTATAGAAATAGGGAGCTTGGTGGATAAAACCGCTGTATCTGCAACGTCAACCAATGCTAGAAACTTTGATTTTATTTCGATCATTTTATTTTTCAACTCTTCACCTTTTCCATCATCCACCAAGATTCTGGTGGTGGCGCTATAATCTCTTTTGCCTTTGAGCTCTCTGGTTCCATTTTCCATGAGGATATAATCTCCAGAATCATTTACCTTATTCCTATCACCTGCTTCGTCGATGACACTATCCATGATCTGTTTGATATAATCTGATCCTTCTTTCGAAATCTGGCTTACTTTATCTACCCTATCAGCATAAGTTGCCAATTCTGGTTTCTTTTTCGCACCTTTTATGATTTCAGCTGGTAAGTCTCTATTGGCGGCGTCTAAGGCATCATTTGCCTTTATTAGTCCTTTATCTACCATTTCAAAGGCATTGAAAATCTCTGCTGAAACATTGAGTGCCAATAACGCCGTCAGTACGAGATACATTACATTGATCATCAACTGCCGCGGTTCCTTAGGTATTGACATTGTATATTCTTTTTAAAAATTTAATTAATTAACTCAGCTATTGTTTTTAGCTATTTGATATTATCCTTTCACGCTGTATGCAGAAAGAATATTTCCATATACAGCATTGAGTGATGTCAGGTTTTTGCTTAGACTTGACATTTGTGCTTGATATTGCTTGGTGTCTTCTACGCTTGCACTTAGCGAATTCATTGCTTCATTCATTCTCGAATAGAAACTATTCATTGCTTTGAGCTGGTCGCCTGTCTGGGTAAAATCAACTTCCTGCAAAGCTTTTAATGACCCAAGGCTCTTGGACATTGACTGGAGTTCAGACAACATACCTCCCAGCCTATGCTCCACCACTTCAGCATTCAAGCCCTTACTAACCGGACCTGATGCAGTACCTTCAGTCAATGGAGCAACGTGAGCGTTGTACTCATCTAATCCTGGGTACAGTTTTTCCCAGTAGTAATCCTTTTCAGGACCAAGAATACCTAGCATAGCAAATAAAAACGCTTCAACGACTAGTCCTAACGTAATGGCAGTCCCGCCCCAAGAATAACTATTAATTTTACCGAGCGCACCGATCATAACTACGGCAGCACCCATTCCTATCAAAAAGTTTTTAGTCCATTTGAATGAAGGAGATTTGGATATTTTCATTGTGATTTAAATTTTGCGATTTTTAAAAATAAAATTGATATATTATTAGACATATTAAAGTATATGTACTCTCATTTTAGCCAGTTAGAAAAAAAATAAATTAGAAGTCATTGATTGACCTACCCAAATAGGTAATGACACATCTGAAGCCTATATATGATTTGGATGTATCCTGAAATTCCCAGGTACGAGTACTTGTCTGGCAATAATAGGAGATATCTTTCCACGATCCGCCTCTGATCACCTTACGCTTATAAGCTTCTGGATCTGAGTCAGCGGCATCGTATCTGTAGTCGGAATTTAGGTCGTGTACGTGATTGTTGGCATTGTCATGAAATGCAGATGCCGTCCATTCTGCGGCGTTGCCAGCCATATTGAATAGTCCGTAGTCATTGGGGAAGTAAGCATCTGCTTTTACAGTATGCATACCTCCATCTTCTGGATAGTTGCCTCTGCCTGGCTTGAAATTGGCCAGTAAACAGCCCTTGGCATTTCGGATATATGGCCCTCCCCAAGGATATGGAGATATGTCATGACCACCTCTTGCAGCATATTCCCACTCATATTCTGATGGCAATCTGAAAGCTTCCGAATTTGGTTCGTCACCTTTGTATTTATTCCAAAGTTTGGTACGCCAGTGACAAAACGCATTGGCCTGCTTCCACGTGACTCCTACTACGGGATAATCATCAAATGCAGGATGCCAAAAATAGTTTCGAGTCTGGGGTTCGTTATAAGAGTATGTAAAGTCTCTTATCCAACATAAAGTGTCAGGATATACTTTGACCTCTGCCTTATTAATGATAGATTTTCTTGTGGCGGTCTTATCATTGGCGGCTTTAGTCCAGTCTATCCACTGGTATTTATATTTCAGATTTGCGTACGCTATCTCTCTGCTATTTTCATAAGCCATATCTCCCTGATAATACATCTCGTCCAGTGTCTCATCGTCATAGTCGATCTCTACATCCCAAATGAGCGTTTCATTTCCGAAATCGTCTTCTTCTTTTTCTCCTAGCAACTCCAAGGCAGTAGAATCTCTGACCCAATCTACAAATTGTCTATACTCGTTGTTGGTGATTTCTGTATCATCCATATAAAAACCAGATATGGAAATGCTCTTTTGTTTCTGAGCATATGTAGAAAACACATCCTGATCACTCTGACCGACGGTAAGCGTGCCTGAAGGTACATATACCATCCCAAAAGGATTGAAACCACCCCACTTGGGTCTGCTTTGAACTCCAGTCAATTGACCTGATTCTTTTTTACCACAAGATGTGATCAATATAATAGCAAGAAGTATTATACTTAAACTTGATAAACTTTTCATTTTCTATTAGCGATTTAACCTATAAAATTTGGCTTTCTTTCAAAAGCGGCGTAAAGATAAGAGACAAAACCTAAAGTAATAATAATCCTATATAAAAATATTTTAATATTGCTCTCACATACAACTTTAATTATCATAAAACGAACAGTAAGATGTTTTATTGTCAAATGACAAAAATAAAAACAAATAAATATTTGGTTGATATCATTTGGTGGTAGTGCTGTCCAAACTGTAACACTTCAACCTTTCAGATTACTACAAGTCTCTTGGGTTGTAGATTATTTTTGGCGGCAAGCCTATGCCTATTAATTTCATCAGATTATAAGACACCATGATCTCATGTGTACCCTGATTTGCATCTCTCAAATCTGACAAGCCGAAGTCATAGCTGTAAGTCACCTTGTATTTTCTACCAACGTTGGTACCAATGATCACTGAAAGAGCGTCCAATGATTTGGAATTGTACCCTCTAAGATTAAGTCCAACCAATAAATTTTGGTTCATCTTTGCTGTCAATCCAATATCAGTCTGAACTACTGCCTGATCCGCTTTCAACATTACAGAAGGAAAAATATCCCAGTCGTCGTCGAAAGAATATTTGTACAATACAAATAATGAACCACTGAATGCTCTGTTATACTTTGAATTTCCTACATTATAGCTATGGCTGGGCAATTCGGATAGCGTAATGCCTGCTTCCATTGTTTTCCCCATAAAATAGCTACCAAGTTCCCAAGATAATCCGGCACCTGTAGAATTGGTCAGTTCTAAAGTCGGATCATTGTGGTTGAACACACCTTCGTAGGTACCTCCAGGAGTTATGATGGACGATCCGTCTATACTCAAAAAATCCAATCCGGCCCGCCCGCCAAAACTCAGGAAACCAAATGGTGTGCCGAGCACATAATTGTAGGAAAGTTTTAAATTGCTGTTGCTAAAAACTCCAGTCCTTTGATTGAGTAAGGTGAATCCTATAGCACCATTCCAGAGATAAAAAGGCATGTCAGCACCTAGATAAAATGTCCTTGGATTGCCGGGAAATGCACTATACTGATCCCGAAAAGAGGAGAAAACACTCAATGACCTTTCTAAACCACCATAAGCTGGATTTTCGCCATATTTATTGATCATGTATTGGGTAAATTGTGGCTTTTGCTGCCCTGTAAGCGCAGCACCAACAAAAACCATAAAAAATAATACTGTAAAGTACCTCATACAAAATCTTGGGTGATAGTATATTTAAAACTTCATCTTATAAATACAATATTAACTCAATTTTGTTTATTCGCAAAATTATTAACATTTATACTTAAACTAAATAGTTAAAGCTGAAGGATGAGCCCATCATAGGCAGGGAGTATGTGATTTGGCACTTTTTTTAACATCTCCCTATGTCTGCCCATTTCGTGTGACATATGCGTAAAATAGGTTTGTCCGGCATTTATTTGTTTGGCTACGGCCACAGCTTCGTCATATGTAAAATGGGAATAATGTTTGCGATATTGCAAAGCATTCAGTACCAAAACATCTAAATCGGATAACTGTTGGAGTGTCTCGTCACTGAGTTTGCTTGCATCGGTGACATAAGCAAAGTTCCCTATCCTGTACCCGAGTATAGGCAAATTGCCATGCATCACCGCCAGAGGTCGTACTATTATATCTTTTAGAATCTGGATCGGTAGATTTGGTAAGAGTTCATGGCAAATGATACTGGGAGCACCCGGGTAAGGGTTATTGTCAAATATATAAGCAAACTTCATCATCATCTCATCCAATACCCGCTTTAAACCATATACTGGCATATTGACTCCCTGTCGAAAATTGAAAGGTCTAATATCGTCTATACCGATCACATGATCATTGTGCTCATGAGTGAGGAGTACGGCATCCAAGCGGGATATTTGCTGCCGGAGCATCTGCTGTCTGAAATCCGGGCCCGTGTCGATGATGATATTTTGATCATTCACAGTGATGAGTATGCTAGACCGCAACCTATCATCTCTTTTGTCATCTGAGATGCAGGTATCACAGGTACAGCCTATGACTGGTACACCCTGAGAGGTACCCGTGCCCAGAAATGTGATCTTCAAAATATTTTTGTTTTAATCATTTAGTTTCGGTCGCCACATATTCACTTTTCTTAATCAAGTGTCGATAAAAAGACATTGATTTATCGCTCAATATGCCTTCATCATCCAAGAGATCGCTTAATAAATCCATCAGAACTGCTACTCGGCCATCAGTATCAAAAAACTTATTTACGACCACTATTTTGGAGTTTTCGACCAAACAATACCCTGAGTTAAAAGTTCCTTTTTCGTATCTTACGATATAATCCAATTCGTTGAATATGGTTTCCAACTTTTTTAGGGTAGGCTTGGTGTGTTTATTCATTACATTTGGGCTAAAAGTAAATCAATAAATCACAAATATAGAACTTGTCTATCAATATACCGAACAGAGCGTCAAACAATCTCTGGATACAGGCGTTAAATGAAGTAACTTTTTTATGGTCAAAAGAAATTAAGTATTCAAGAAAATGATATGATGTACAGACTCGATTTGATTAAAAAATCACTGTATTATGTTTGTGTCTTCGGCATGCTGGTATGGACTAACCCATTGCAAGCTCAGCATTTTAAGGCGACAGCCATCTTGGGTATCAATGCATCCCAGATAGATGGAGATACATTATTTGGGTATAATAAAGCTGGAATCACAGCAGGAGCAAGGTTGTCCTATCAAAATACCGGAAAGATAGATGTGGCACTAGAGATGTTGTATAGTCAGCGAGGATCATCAGTTAGTATTTT
>JBATLS010000114.1:0-6876 GCA_049289435.1 Saprospiraceae bacterium
CACTCATACATGATGCGCTAGTCATGGGATTAAAAGACTATTTCAGAAAACTGGGATTTACAAAAGCTGTACTTGGACTGTCGGGTGGTATCGATTCTGCGGTGACAGCAGTACTCGCAGCCCGAGCTCTTGGGGCCGAAAATGTGAGGGTATTGTTGATGCCATCTCAATTTTCTTCCGGACATTCTGTAGATGATGCCATCACTTTGGTGCAGAATTTGGGAATAGGTCACGATATCATACCTATCAAAGACATATATGATTCTTTTTTGACCAAATTGAGTCCAATATTTGGCGACCTGCCATTCAACGTCACAGAAGAAAACATTCAAGCCCGAATAAGAGGTACATTAAATATGGCCATCTCCAATAAATATGGCAACATACTGCTCAATACGACCAATAAAAGCGAAATGGCTGTGGGATATGGTACGTTGTACGGAGACTTGTGTGGAGGTCTATCCGTGATAGGAGACGTTTATAAGACTGAAGTTTATTTATTGGCAGCATATATCAACAAAGATACGGAAGTGATACCGGTCAACACAATCACCAAACCTCCTTCTGCGGAGCTCAGACCTGACCAAAAAGACAGTGATAGCTTGCCAGAATACGATATACTGGATCCTATTTTGTATCAATACATTGAAAAGCGACAAGGACCATTAGACATCATTGAGATGGGATATGATCCGGTTTTAGTAAGGAGAATACTCAGGTTGGTCAATATCAATGAATTTAAAAGACATCAGACAGCACCTGTGCTCAGAGTCAGCCCAAAAGCATTTGGCATGGGAAGGAGAATGCCAATCGTAGGAAAATACTTGAATTAGTGGTTGATAAATCATTGAAACTTCAATTTTTTTATCCCTAAATATTGGTGATTCTTTCTATGTTAAGAGTATGTTTAAATTTTCCGCTTGCAGACAAATGATGGAATTTTAAACATACTCTAAGGTAAATCTTTTTTAGGTTCATCTCATTCCAGAATGGTAAGCAAGATTTTTATAAAGAATGGTAAAATTGCGGGTATTTTGTTTTGAAATCCATATTACCTCCTATATTTACACAACAAATCACACAAGATGAGCTTTCAAATAAAAGAGCAGGATAAAAAATATGATGTTTGTATCGTGGGTTCGGGTGCAGGTGGTGGCATGGCAGCCAAAATATTGTCAGAAGCTGGACTATCTGTTGCTGTGCTCGAAGCAGGTGGAGATTTTGATCCAGCCAAAGAAGAATTTCGTACTCAATTAAGATGGCCATGGGAATCTCCCCGAAGAGGTGCCAATACACAGCGGTCTTTTGGTGATTTTGATGCTGCTTGGGGCGGATGGGAAATAGACGGAGAACCATATACTCAGGTAAAAGGCTCACAGTTTGATTGGTTCAGATCCCGGATGCTTGGAGGCCGTACCAACCATTGGGGTAGGATATCTCTGAGATTCGGACCCAATGATTTTAAGCGTAAAGACAAAGATGGGTTAGGGGACAATTGGCCCATTAGTTATGATGATGTCAAGCCCTATTATGATAAAGTAGATCAATTGATAGGAGTATTCGGCAGCAAAGAAGGCATGTACAATGAGCCGGATGGTTATTTTTTGCCGCCTCCCAAACCCCGGCTGCATGAGTTGTATGTCAAAAAAGGAGCTCAAAAAGCCAGTGTTCCTGTGATTCCTTCCCGCCTATCTATTCTGACCCGCAAGATTAACAACGAACGTGGAGTGTGTTTCTTCTGTGCACAATGTAACAGGGCTTGTCAGGTTTATGCTGATTTCTCATCAGGCACTTGTCTTGTAAAACCAGCTATGGCAAAAGGTAAGGTGGAACTTTATACCCATGCCATGGTTAGAGAAGTTATCACCAATGAGCAAGGATTAGCTACAGGTGTAGTATATATAGATAAAAAAGATCTCAAAGAGTATAGAGTAGGCGCTAAAGTAGTGGTACTCGCAGCATCAGCCTGTGAAACATCGAGGATCATGCTCAATTCGAAGTCTAATGCTCATCCCAACGGTTTGTCCAATAGTTCAGGTGTCGTAGGCAGATATCTTCACGATAGTACTGGAACGGATAGAATGGCCATCATGCCGGAACTCATAGACCGTCCAAGATACAACGAAGACGGTGTGGGAGGCCTGCATGTTTATTCACCATGGTGGTTGGACAATAAAAAATTGGACTTCCCTAGAGGGTATCATATAGAATATTGGGGAGGTATGGGTATGCCCTCCTATGGGTTTGGATTTGGGATGGATACCATGCGCAAATATTTGCTAGATGAGTTTGGAAAGCCCTCAGCAAATGGGGGTTATGGCGCTGGTCTTAAAAAAGATGTAAGAAGAATATATGGTACCATGGTAGGCATGTCTGGAAGAGGAGAGAGTATCCCGCAGTATGACAACTACTGTGAGATAGATCCCGATACCGTGGACAAATATGGTATCCCAGTATTGCGTTTTCATTACAAATGGACGGAGCATGAAGTAAAACAAGCCAGACATATGCACGACACTTTTGAGGAGATCCTTACGGGAATGGGTGGGACCATTCTGGGGGACAAACCAAAAGCAGATACACAATATGGGCTAGCCACTCCAGGGAGGATCATTCACGAAGTAGGCACAGCACGTATGGGTGACGATCCCAAGACCTCCGCTCTCAATAAATATGCTCAAGCTCATGATTGCAAAAATCTTTTTGTAGTAGATGGAGGGTCATTTGTGTCTCAGGCCGACAAAAATCCTACCTGGACCATATTGGCACTATCATGGCGCACATCAGACTACATCATCGAGCAGTTAAAAAAACAAAACATCTGATCATGGACCGAAGAGAAAATTTAAAAGTATTATTGTCAGGTACTGTCGCTACTGGCTTCTTGTTGAGCACTGGATGCAATCCTGAAGATGTGAAGAAATCGGAGGCAATCATAGCAGGTGGCTACGGCAGGTTGCCAGAAGAAATAGTCCATGATCAAAAGATGTTGGCCGATACTTTCTTTTCTGATTATGAGAAAAAAATGATTGCTACCTTATCTGACATCATCATACCCAAGGACGACGTATCAGGGAGTGCTACTGAGTCAGGAGTGCCCGATTTTATAGAATTTATGATGAAAGACTATCCAAAATTTCAGACGCCAATGCGTGGAGGTCTCATGTGGCTCGACAATTTGAGTTTATCCACATACGAAGTTTCATTCTGTGATGTCAGCCCAGAGCAGCAATTACAACTCATAGATAAAATAGCCTACCCTGACACTGCAGAAGATGATATGAAATTTGGTGTAAAGTTTTTTAATCTATTGAGAAATCTGACGTGTACTGGGTTCTTCACTTCCAAAATAGGCATCAAAGATATTGGGTATGTGGGCAATAGACCCAATCAATGGGATGGAGTACCGGACGAAGTATTGCAAAAATACGGACTTAGCTACGACGAACGCACACTTCAAATATCACTAAATATCGCTGATCAACAAAAAATAGCTCAGTGGGATGATCAGGGCAATTTGATAGGCTAAAATCTGCAGATGCCTGTATAAAACGATGGGGAGGAGCTTCTAAGAAGATTTATTATATGAGAAACTGTAGTACTATTTTCTATTTCAAACGATACAGACAAAGCATAAACTCTCTGTCAAATTTCCTATCAATTTGATATGTATGGCGGGTTTTCCTTTTGATATTCACGATGATACTCATTAGGGATACTTAGAGTTTAAGAAGTTTGCGCATGCATTTGACCTTATCCTTTGTGTTGATTTTGCAATATTATCATACATCAGGGATGGGCTCTCCAAGCGCCTCTTCAAAAAAATAGTGAATTGCATATGTCTGTGCAGCCCCTAATTTTTGACCAAACTGGCTGGAAATATACATCATCAAAGCCACCAAAATAAGTATAGGCAAAACCCAAAGTACACCACTATCTTGTCCCAAAGCCCTTTGCGAAAAACCAATGATGGATATAAAAGTAGCCAAAGTGCCAATAGCCAGATATCCGACTGTAAATAGTGTCCAAACATTGGGCATAGGTCCGTATATTCCTATGATTTTTGTCTCAGTATCATCAGGTTCGCGTTGCATGAGTACGCTCAACTGTGGTGACCAATAATGTCTGTGATCTCTATTGACTCTGATGGTGATGTGGTCTTGCATAGCCTGTCCATGCAGGTGGTGAGTATTGTGCGTTAGTTTCTCCTTGACGGCTATGATGATTTCTTCGATAGATTTTTTACTTGTCATCTCAAATTTTGGTCGAATTCTGAAACTGGCCATGATGATCTTTTTTTGTGCTCGCTAAAATAGTTCATTTTGGCTGCCTGGGATAATTTATGGTACATGATCTTGATCACATTCTATATCTTGACTGTGCAAAGCGACTTTCTATCTGTTATTGTATCCCATTTTGCATTTTTGGTGTGGACTCAATGATGAAGTATTAAAAAGACGCTAAGGATAAGGAGCAAGTAGTCAAAAAGCATCGTTTATGGTAATATAAAAAGCACCACCTTCAGTGATGGTTCTCCCATAATCCAGCCGAAGTCTCACTCTGTCTTTTTTATTGAGCGTAAACCTCAGACCACCGCCAAAGGTAAATTTAAAATCTCCACTAAACAAAGATGCATAAGTACCACCCACATCACCGGTAGAAAGAAAACTGACTCCATCCAGACTTTTATATATGGGAAACCTGTATTCTGACTGCAATACCAATATGTTTTTATCCATAAACCTTCTGTCCAGATATCCTCTCATCAGTTTTGGACTACCAAAATATGGCAGGTCATAAAAAATGGGATTTCCATTTACTGTTGAGGTGTTCAGATGCATAGCCAGGGTATGCTTTTCTGCCAATTTTTGATAATATGCCAAGTCCACAGTGAGTCTGACATAATTAAAATCACTTCCCGTCCAATGGTCATTCACGAAAACTTCTGTTTCCAAAAAGAACCCTTTGGTAGGATTATAAATAAAATCACGGGTATCCCATTGTGCAATTGTGCCTAATCCTGAGATAGTACCACCGTTTTTGCCAGTAATATTATCATTGGTCAATATTGGGCCTAAATTAGAAAACTTCATATGGTCGAATCGAAACCTAAACCCTAAAAATAGTTTATCAAATCTTCTCAAAGCATCCAATCTGATCCGGGGAAAATCTGCACTATAGGTCTCTCTGTCCTCCGTTTTAGAGTCATTGCCAACGCCATAGAAATTATATACATATCTAAAGTAGCCCAATTCCCCTTTGAGCTTCAAGCGGTTTTCAAACCTATACAACTCAAACGGTAAAGCTAGCAATACCTGTTTGTTTTGTGTGTAGCTGGCTGTAAACTGAATTTGTGAAGGATTGGACGTGGGTGGCTCTCCACTGAAGCGGAAATTGTAGAATCCTGCCACACCAAAACCCCAGCGGGTCTCTGGCAAATAAAAGGCTACAGGATATGCCAAAAATTGACTCTTATTTTTTTCTACTACACTGTCGCTGGGTACTTCTACATCATACACTGATGCTTTCACTTCTAAGCAAAGTATAAAAAGCAGACAGGTTATAAACAAAAATCTCATGTAATAAAACTAAAAAAGGTGAGCACATCTTGTGTGTACCCACCTTATATGATTTTTAGTATAAAAGTATATTATAGAGTATTGACGTATTTGGTCAATTTTGACTTAAGATTTGAAGCTTTGTTTTTGTGCCAGGTATTCTTTTTAGCAAGTCTGTCCACCATACTGATGACCTTAGGTAAGAATACTGAAGCTTCGTCTTTATCTGTCATAAGTCTAAGTTTAGCGATAGACGTTCTGGTAGACTTTTTGTAGTATCTATTTCTCAATCTGATCTTGAGATCTTGTCTGATTCTTTTTTTAGACGATTTGTGCTGTGCCATAAACCTTATATTTTTAAGTATGTTTTCTTTAAATGGAGTGCAAAAGTATATCTTTTCACTATAAGTAAAAAACATTATTACAAAAAAAAACAATAAATATTTGATTTTATACCGTTTTATCTGCAATTTTTGTCTCTTTCTATAAAATCGTGGACAATTGAGTGTCAAAAATATTTATAATTCATACTTTTGACTCTCCTAAAACTGAAGTGGTTTTTAAAAATAAATAGCATAAACATCATTATGAAAGATTATTCATACGTTTTCAATGCACATCCTGCATATATAGAATCTATGTACAAAAACTATCAACAAGATCCTGCTTCGGTAGATGATGGCTGGCGATTGTTTTTTGATGGATTTGAGTTTAGCTCCAATGGTCATGGCAAGTCAGATCATGAAGGTCAGACACTGGACAAAAATCTATCCATCAAAGAGTTCGGAGTCATGTCCATCATCCATGGGTTCAGGAGTAGAGGTCATCTGTTATCTACTACCAATCCGCTCAAAGCCCGAAAAGATCGAAAGCCTCATTTAGCACTTTCTGACTATGCCCTCGATGAGTCGGATCTTGATAAGACATTTTTAGCAGGCGAAGAGATAGGGCTTAAAAATGCTACCCTTGCGCAGATCATTGACCAGCTCAACGTGATATACTGTGGAAACCTGGGTGTAGAGTATGCGCATATCGAAAATTGGGAGAAAAGAATGTGGATGCGCGAAAAAATAGAAACCAGAGCTTTTGATGGAGGGTATGGTCTATCACTGGAACAGAAAAAACAAATTTTAAAAAAACTGAATGGTGCGGTTATTTTTGAAAAATTTCTCCATACCAAGTATGTTGGACAAAAGAGATTTTCGCTCGAAGGTGGCGAAACAACCATCGCAGCGCTGGATGCCATCATCAGTAAAGCCACTTCAGGCAAAGTAGAAGAAGTGGTAATGGCCATGGCTCACAGAGGCCGACTCAATGT
>JBATLS010000115.1:0-2849 GCA_049289435.1 Saprospiraceae bacterium
ACTGTTTTACTATCAGGGACATCGTCAGCGATTGTAATATTGAGAAATCTCATGAAAGACATCCTATCATTGATCTGAAATTCTACTTGATCATCACTTAAATTGTAAAACCTTTGTAATATCAGAATTTTGAACATCATCACATAATCATAGGGTCTGCGACCACCTTTGCCTTTGGGAAGCTTAGAAAGCTTATCATCCAATAAAACTCTAAATATCTCAAAATCAATGCCTTGAGATAATCTTTCTAGTGGGTCTCCCAACTTGGATAGCTTTGTCAACCGGAAATCCTGATCGAAAAAACCATAATCCTTATGTCTCTTAAATTGCTTCATATAGCACACAAGATACTAATATATAGTTATATATACATATATTTTAATAATATTTATTAGATATTTTAGTTTTTAGATCTTCCCTGATTTAAATCCACTTGACCTACATTATTAATAATTTTGTTTACTGGAATAATATCAACGGGTACTGGGGAATCAATTCTCGATCTTGCTCCTATCCGGCCACCTGTTACTACTACCTCGTCAATTAATTTGGACGAAATACTCATATTTACATTTAACAAATTTGCTCCACTCTTTACTTCAATATTCATGACCTTTTCTTCATATCCGATGTACGAAAAGATAATATTTTTAGCACCCAGAGTGGTATTTATTGAATAATTACCATCTAGGTCAGTGGTCGTCCCAATGTTTTCATTTTCTATAAATACTGAAACGCCAATCAATGGATTTCCAGAGTCATCTTTTACTACACCATTGATCGTCTGAGCAATTAGAAATTGTGCCCCTAAAAGTAAAAAAAATACCAATAAATAATTGTTGATTGTTGACTTCATCTGATTTTGATTTTAAAAATGAAAAAATATAATACTCACGTGTAATCATAAGAAATTAAATTGCAAAAAAAGTATCCATTTTAATATCTTGAAAATTAAAAGATTAAAATCTAATTTTTTTGAAAAAAAATTGCTCTAAGTATAAAACTCTAAGTTACTTAAACTTTTTAAATAGTCCCAACTATAATAAACATTTGCTAAAAAAATTGAATATATAATTTATTTAACAACAAGTATTTCAAATCTCTTTAAAAACTCTATATCAAAATCTGCCCCATGGCCAGGCGTATCATCGACCGTAACTTCCCAATCTTTATGGTAAGTCATACCGCCTATCACTGGGTCTTCTGACAACATGATCGGTGAATCCAGATCGTGATAAATAATATTATCCCAGGCCATATCAAAATGCACCAATGCCGTGATCCCCAACCTCGACTCGCTGAATGAGCCCACCTGACAATATACATCTGCCGCTTGTGCTATAGCTGCAATTTTCATCGAATTGCATATCCCACCAGATTTGCCCAATTTTATATTGATCAGATCGGCTGCATGCTGGCTCAATACTTTGTATGCATCTTTATGATTGAATACGGTCTCGTCCGCCATGATGGGCATTGGACTCATAGATGTCAGCCGTTGCTGATCAATGATATTGCCAGCTTGTACCGGCTCTTCGCAGTGCTCTATATTCAGGTCTTTCATACCATGCAGTGCTCTTTTGGCATCTAGGTAATTCCATCCTTGGTTGGCATCTATTCGTAGAGGAAGATCAGACCCTACTGCTGCCCTGATGGCTTCCATGCGATGCACATCCTTGATATATCCACGCTCCCCAAGTTTAACTTTCAGTACCGGAAAACCCATCTCTTTAAATTTGATGGCCTTCTCTACCATTTTTTCTTTGGTCAGGAGGCTGACGGTATTATCAGTATATATTTTTTTTGATCTATCTCCCTGCAAAAATGCATACAGTGGCAAGTCGTCCATTTTTGATACTAAATCATAAAGTGCCATATCAAATGCACCCTTGACAGAAGCATTGCCGACGATCATTTTATCCATGAGTGCCACATGCTTGTGTATCTGTCGAGGGTCTTCTCCGATCAGGGCAGCAGCAAGGTCCTTGGCAAATGCGACTGTTCCGGTCTGAGTTTCTCCATGTATGGATCTATAAGGGCAACATTCGCCTACACCATAGATACCGTCAGAATTATAAATTTTGACTACCGTATTGCGCGCATGGGTCAGTGCACCTTTGGATATGACAAATGGCTCAGTCAGTTTAATTTCTATAGGAATGATCTCAATTTTGTGTATCATGGTGGATTTCATCTCAGTATTTTAATGTGAAAATGCAAAAATAGTTAAAAATAATATGATAGCCTCTGGCAATTATCAAAGAAGGTAATGAATATAAAAAACTGGTAAAAATATCCCTAAAATAATTTTTGAGTTTTGGTTTCAAAATTATTCTACAGCTTGCAGCCCCTCTTGAAGTATCTTTACAAACCTCCAAATATCCTCAAAACTATTGTACAAAGGTGTTGGAGCTACTCTGATGACGTCGGGTTCTCTCCAATCCAGGATCACACCATGCTCCATCAAGTAATAAAAGAGACTATTGTCAGGCTTGGTCATTTGCAATGAGAGTTGACATCCTCTCTGATGCGGGTCTGACGGGGTGATGATATGGATTTTGTCACTATCCATCTCATGGATCAAATACTCCAGATAAGCCGTCAATCGCATCGATTTTTCTCTTAACCTATCCATATTGGCCTGATGAAATATTTCTAATGAAGCCTTGATCGGAGCCATAGAAAGTATAGGTGCATTGCTCAATTGCCATCCTTCAGCACTGTGGGTAGGTAAAAACTGATCACCCATCAGAAACCTAGATGCTTTATCGTGACCCCACCATCCAGCAAATCTGTGCAAAGTATCATCGTTATGATGCCGCTCATGGATAAAACATCCCGACAAGCTC
>JBATLS010000116.1:0-3969 GCA_049289435.1 Saprospiraceae bacterium
CACTTTCCTGAGATTCTTTTGCTGGAGAGTTCTGATTACTCCAGCAAGGAAGATAGTCAATCATTCATATGTTTTGATCCTATCAGTACCCTGCAATTCAAAAACAGCGAATACCACATACATCATCATAGCACCAATGAGATCGTACATCTTAAAAATAAAAAAGCCGTTGAAGCCATTGATATCATGTTGTCACTATACGAAGTTGAAACAGATGCGATCAGCCAAAAATATATGGGTATCTTTGGTTTTACGGGTTTTGAAATGGTGCAGGAGTTCGAAGGTGTCCAGTTTAATGACTCAAAGCCCACAGATGATATCCCCGGATTGCGATATGATTTGTTCAGGTATGTGATCGTATTTGATCATTTTTATGAAGTCCTTTATGTGATAGAAAACCAACTGGAAGGTGCTCAAAAAAATATTGAAGATATTATCAACATCATCAGTAGGCAAGATCACCAGAGTTTTTCGTTCCGACAAGATGGCCCCGAACATGCCAATATGACTGGAGACCAATACTTAGACATGGTCAAAAAAGCAAAAAATAACTGCCAACGGGGTGATGTCTTTCAGATGGTGGTTTCCAGGAAGTATTCTCAAGGATTCAAAGGTGATGAATTCAATTTGTACCGGGCACTTAGGTCAGTCAACCCAAGTCCTTATCTATTTTATTTTGATTATAGTAGCTTTAAGATATTCGGATCTTCGCCTGAAGCTCAGGTCATCGTCGTAGATGGTTTGGCAGAGATACATCCTATTGCAGGTACATTCAAACGCACGGGCAACTATGATGAAGATCAGGCTTTGGCCAAGAAGCTGTCTGCTGACCCAAAGGAAAATGCTGAACATATCATGTTGGTAGATCTGGCCAGAAATGATCTGAGCAAAAGTGCTACAAATGTCAAAGTAGCAAAGTATAAGGAAGTACAATTTTTTAGTCATGTCATACATTTAGTGTCCAAAGTCACCGGAACAGTCAAAAAAGGGATATCTAGTTATCAGATATTTGCAGATACTTTTCCAGCAGGGACGCTGTCTGGGGCACCAAAATATCGGGCATTGGAGTTGCTGGATGAATATGAGCCTACTTCAAGGACCTTTTACGGAGGTGGTCTGGGACTAATCAAACTCAATGGTGACCTAAATCACGCCATCATCATCAGATCATTTTTGAGCATCGGAGGTCAGCTGCATTATCAGGCAGGAGCAGGTGTTGTGATAGATAGCGTGCCAGAAAGTGAACTCGAAGAAGTCACCAATAAGTTAGCTGCCTTGAAAAAAGCATTAACATTAGCAGAAGATCTGTGACAAAAATAATTCTTTACAGTTTTGACCCGAATTGACACAAAAATTACAATTTGAAATTTTAAAGAGAAAATATTCATAATAAATTAGCATGAAAAAAGTATTAATCATAGACAATTACGACTCATTTACCTACAATCTGGTACACCTGGTCAATGAGATCATCGATGGAGAAGTAAGTGTGATCAGAAATGATCAGTTTGACATACAAGATGTAGATGCCTACGATTACATCATATTGTCGCCGGGACCCGGGCTGCCTGATGAAGCAGGACTCTTAAAACAAGTCATCCAAACTTATGCTTCTACAAAAAAAATATTTGGAGTATGTCTTGGGTTGCAGGCGATAGGTGAAGTCTTCGGTGGCAGGTTGAAAAATCTATCAAAAGTATTCCATGGTATCAAGACTACGATGTATCTTACTGGTGACCCAAATCCAATTTTTGACGGCATTGCATCAGCATTTGAAGCGGGTAGATATCACTCCTGGGTTGTGGAGAAGAGTAGCCTACCTGATGAATTGACCATATCAGCTGTAGATGATCAAGGAGAAATCATGGCCATCAAACATAAAAAGCACCATGTATATGCTGTACAGTTTCATCCTGAGTCCATCATGACCAAAGATGGAAAAAAGATGATGACCAATTTTTTAAATATATAGAAGTCAATACAGTCGCCACATTCACTTTTTTAGAATATTCAAAATCTTAAAATGAAACAAATACTCAATCAACTCTTCGAACACCAAAAGTTGAGCCATATTCAAGCCAAGGAAGTACTTACAAATATTTCTCAAAATCAATATAACACTTCACAAATAGCCGCCTTTATCACTGTCTATCTCATGCGCAGTATATCTGTAGATGAACTTGCGGGATTTAGGGATGCATTGCTCGAATTGTGTATCAAGATAGATTTCGATGGCCTGCCTACAGTGGATCTGTGCGGTACTGGTGGGGATGGAAAAAACACTTTCAATATCTCTACCATATCTTCTTTTGTCGTAGCTGGAGCAGGATATCATGTCGCTAAACATGGCAATTATGGGGTATCATCAGTGAGTGGATCATCCAATGTGCTGGAGCATTTTGGGGTTATATTTTCTAATGATGCTGATATATTAAAAAAGCAAATGGACCATTGTGGTATTTGTTTTTTGCACGCGCCGCTTTTTCATCCTGCATTGAAATCTGTAGGCCCCATCCGAAGAGAGTTGGGTGTCAAAACATTTTTCAACATGCTGGGCCCATTGGTCAATCCTGCCCAACCCCAGCAGCAAAGCGTAGGTGTATTTTCGCTCAGGCTCGCAAGGTTGTATCAATATTTGCATGAAGACAGCCAAAAAAATTATGCCATCATACATGCTATTGAGGGATATGATGAGATATCGTTGACGGGCCCGGTAAAAATTATTTCCAATAACGCTGAACAATTGGTCGATGCGAACTATTTTGGATTAAGCAATCATAGACAGAAAGATATATTTGGCGGAGATACGGTAGAAGAAGCAGCAAACATATTTAGTAAAATTTTGAATAATCAAGGATCAAAAGCACAGCAAGAAGTTGTCATAGCCAATTCGGCACTCGCCATCCATTGTTTTGATCAATCCAAATCTATGCTCGATTGTGTAGCAGAAGCCAAAGAATCTCTGGTAAGTGGCCGGGCCAAAACTTCATTCGAAAAGTTAATCAACACTCATTAAGCACATCTCATGAATATCTTGGAGACCATAGTAAAGCGAAAAAAAGAAGAAATAGCCCTTCGAAAGCTACAAATTAGAGAGGTCAAACTCACTGAAAAAGCTGATTTCGGACGAAAATGTCATTCATTATCCACTTTTATTACAGACCCTTTATATAGCGGGGTCATTGCAGAATTTAAAAGAAAGTCACCATCTAGACCAACAATTAATGTGAGTGCTGATGTCAAGGAAGTGACAACCGGATATAGTAAAGCAGGAGCATCAGCCCTATCGGTACTGACCGATATAGATTTTTTTGGAGGGAGCGATGAAGACTTGGTGAGTGCACGTTTGGTAAATAGTATTCCTATCCTTAGGAAAGACTTTGTGATAGATCCTTACCAGATCATAGAAGCCAAAAGTCTGGGCGCCGATGCAATATTGCTCATAGCAGAAATTTTATCCAAACATGAGGTGGATGAGCTCTCTAAAGTGGCGGTCGAATGTGGTTTGGAAGTTTTGATGGAGATTCACACTGCTGACCAACTAGAAAAATACAATGCCCGAATCAAAAATATAGGAGTAAACAATCGCAATTTGAAGACTTTTACTACAGATATACAATATTCAGTCGACATATTTGCACAACTGCCTTCAGATGCAGTCAAAATATCAGAAAGCGGAATAGATCAGCCTAGCTTGGTCTCGCAACTTAAAAGTATAGGGTATCAGGGATTTTTAATAGGTGAAAATTTCATGAAAACTACTGACCCTGGAGAATCTTGTGCCCAATTTATCAGAGAAATAAAGCCAGGCCTATGATCATCAAAGTGTGCGGGATCAAAGAAGCAGAAAACCAAAGAGCATTGGCATCTCTTGATATCGACATGATAGGATACAATTTTTATGTACCTTCTTCCAGATATCTGGATCACCAGTTGCCTGATCTGCCAACTCATATCAAAAAAGTGGGC
>JBATLS010000117.1:0-2723 GCA_049289435.1 Saprospiraceae bacterium
CGAATCGTGGAGTTTAGCTCCTTTACAGGGTCGTCTGGAGGATGGGATGAAGGAAGTCGTTATCGACATTTCTATCAATGGTACCTCATGGCAAGAATGGGGCAGATACACCCTGCCTAAAGCACCAGGGTCTTCATTTTATGAAGGTGTTTTTGGCCCTGATTTTGGTGGTAAAATGGCCAGGCACATCCTCATCACCGGAGTGTCCAATCATGGCGGTACATGTTTTGGTCTGGGAGAAGTGAGATTTAACGGCACTATCGCTACAGTGAGCGATGTCAAAGATGAAGATCCTGCTTGGCAAATATCAGCTTCGCCTAATCCATTTTATGATCAGACCATGATCACTTTGTCAGGATTGAACAGTGGGAATGTGCATATCGTATTGTCTGATCTCTTGGGTAGGGAGTTGAAAAATTTTAAGCACTCATTGACATCTACTGACGATCAGTTGCGGATAGATGGCAGTGATTTGGCTTCGGGATTTTATTTCTTAAGTATTACACAAAATAATCAGGTTAAAACCATCAAATTAGAAGTTCAAAAATAGATGTTCAATTATGAATAATTCGAAATTATATAGAAGAAGAAATATTTTTTGGTGCTGTGTGTTAATAATGTATAACTCATCATTTGTTTTGGCACAGCAATACAAAGATTATATCGGGGCAGGCCATAATATTGGGGTCAGTGTCACCGCAAGCAGCAGCGTAGGCACATCGTCACCCAATAAGACATTGGATGCGTCAGGCTTGGAAGTGGCTACGTACAGTGCGTCCAGATTTTTGGGTCAAGCCACCATGGGTGCTGGTCAAACCCAAATAGATTCGGTCAAGAATATGGGCTATGATGCATGGATCAACAATCAGTTCAACAAGTCTCCTCAATTGATCCTGCCAGAGATGCAAAACATCTGGTCTCAGATATATGCTTTAGATAATGAAGCATTTGGTCCATGGGCGGTGCACTTCAATTATGCCTGGTGGCAAGTGAATATGACCAACCAAGACCTGCTAAGACAAAGAGTGGCATATGGACTTAGCCAGATTTTAGTGACTTCTATTCAGTCAGATCTAAGGGATTGGGGTGAAAGTATTTCGTCTTACTATGATATACTGATCAGAAATGCATTTGGCAATTATAAAGATATATTGCTGGAAGTGACCAAACATCCTGCCATGGGATACTATCTAAGTCATCTCAATAATCCACCCGAAGACCTGGCCAATAATATTCACCCAGATGAGAACTTTGCCAGGGAGATCATGCAATTATTTACCATAGGGCTATATCAGCTCAACCAGGATGGTACCAGAGTACTTAATGGCAGTGGCAATCCTATCCCCACCTATGACAACAATGACATCAAACAACTTGCCAGCGTCTTTACCGGATTGGGAGGTGGTGCTGGACTCACCATGATGTATTGTCCAGCTCAGCCAGAGTTTGGTACTAATATATATTGTCTCGAAAAGACGACTCCGATGAAAATGTTTGCATGGGCACATCAACGAGGGGCAAAAACATTTTTGGGTCACACCATCACAGGCAGCAATAACTATACTGAAGCTACGGCCATGGCTGAGATCGATGATGCAGTTACATTTTTGTTCGATCACCCCAATACTGCGCCATTTGTATCGTATAGATTGATACAGAGATTGGTCAAGTCCAATCCTTCGCCTGCGTATGTAGGTAGAGTGGCAGCAAAATTTGCCGACAATGGTCAAGGTGTCAGAGGTGACATGAAAGCGGTTATCAAAGCGATATTGTTGGACTCCGAAGCTAGAAATCAAGCAGATTTTGATTTGCCAGTGGCAGATAAATTGCGCGAACCTTTCTTGAGATATACACAAGTCTCCAGAGCTTTGCCCACTGCTTCAGACAGAAACAGGTATTGGAATAATGGATTCAACTATTTGGATGCGACCAGACAACATGTGATGGCTTCACCAACTGTGTTTAACTTTTATCTGCCTGATTATCAGCCAGTAGGCGATATTGCAGCGATGGGATTGGAATCTCCAGAATTTAAGTTACACAACACTGCTACTTCGGTAGGGTACATCAACTCTGTACATCATTGGGTATTGTGGGATGGGTTGATGTATAGCTGGGAAGGCAGTGAAGATGACCCTGATGGTGTCAGACTGCTTACTACTGATCTCCAGGCCAACTGTGACGATACCGAAACGCTGATCAATCGCTTGGATGTTCTATTGACACATGGACAACTTTCTGACCAGACCCGCCAACTCATGCGTAATACTTTGAATCCCATCTATTGGACCTGGGATCAGGGATGGCGATATTGGCGCGTCAGATTGGCCATCTATTTGTTTATGATTTCACCCGATTACAACTGTGTCAAATAAATTATTCGAACCAAAATTATGCAATGATGACATCTGCAAAGAATCATATCTCCAGAAGGAAGTTTTTAGGTCAAGCCAGTTGCGCAGCAGTGGGTGCTACGACTGTGTTTTCTACGCTCTTTAATCTCAAGACGCTCCATGCTACAGCAGCATTCAACTCTTCTATAGGTTCACTTCCTGGAGATTACAAGGCATTGGTGTGTATCCTCAATGCGGGAGGTCTGGACTCATTCAATATGCTTGTGCCACGTAGTCAAACTCACTACAATCAGTATAATACCACCAGATCCAATATGGCACTGGAGCTCAATACCTTGAGACCTATCAATCCAATAGTGTCAGATGGAC
>JBATLS010000118.1:0-1743 GCA_049289435.1 Saprospiraceae bacterium
ACATATATGCTCGCTCCCCTTCACTACATTTGTCTTCTGTCAGCCGATATACCAGTAAGTCATCTACGATGCCACCTGTATGATTGGGCAAACAACTGTATTGTGCGTCACCGATTTCCAACTTGGACACATCATTGGAAGTCACCTTCTGGATCAGATCCATGGCCTGCTTACCTTTTATGATAAATTCGCCCATGTGTGATACGTCAAATATACCGACGCTGTTTCTGACGGCGTGGTGTTCATCGGTGATAGACGTATATTGGATAGGCATATTGTACCCTGCAAAGTCGGCCATTTTAGCTCCGAGGGCGATGTGTAGGTGAGAGATGGGAGTATTTTTAATCATATATCATTGACTTTACTGATTTGTAAACTCAAAGATAAAGAAGATATGTTAAATAGTAAATGGAATACAAATTATTGTTAAAAATAGCATTTGTGGGGTGTGTCCCATTTTTTACATTCAAATGTAGCCAATTTCTTTTTAGCTCCCTAGAGTCCTGCCTGCCCCGTAGCGGGCAGGCCTGCCTGCCCCGTAGCGGGCAGGGATGGGGTAAAGTAAAAAGATATTATATAAAAATGAAATTTTGGGATATGCTCCATTTATGAGTGATTATGCCTTTATAGAGTTATACATATCAATACCATATTGCGCCAATATGGCAGTCAATTTACAAATAAATGCGCCATTATGGCATGTATTTTTCATCAATTCTGACATTTTAGATTGATTTTTGGCATTGGAACACAGATTGCATAGGATAATTTGTAAATCAATAATATTAATAACAAAAAAACATAATTAAGGAAATGACAAATATAGTATTTAAACCCGTCACCCAAAATAATCCTGTATCTGGACAAAAATCTTGGAGAAGACCTGCATATATATCTGGTTTTCCTCAGGTGCAATCATCAAAAACAACTGGTCGGACAGCACTCGTCAACATCAAAGAGTTGGACGATAAGTTCGTCATTAGCGCAGCACTTCCAGGTTACGGCAAAGAGGATATCAGCATGCAATTGGATGGCAATACGCTCAAAGTGTCCGGCAATAAAGTGGTGACCAACACTTCCAAATTTCATCTCAAGGAATTTGATTTGACCACTTTTGAGCGTATATTTACATTACCTGAACACGCAGACAGTGATAAAATAGAAGCCATAACCAAAGATGGCCTACTCACCATCACCATTCATAAAAAGGAAGTAAAAAAGCCGCTACAGATAAAAATATCTTAAATAGGAGAGTACGCAAATTTTTGAAAGCCTAATTTTTATTTAGTATAAACTATTTTCTAACATTTTAAAACCATATCAAATGAATATCGTAAAAGTTAATCCGTTTTTGCAAGGTAAAACCTTCAGCCATTTAGTAGATGACATGTTCAACAGGAGTATCTCCGATCTGGTAGGTACAGATTATGCTATCACCCAGCCTTCTGTAAATATTGCTGAAAATGATGATAATTATATACTGGAGGTAGCAGCCCCGGGTCTTGACAAAAAAGACTTCAATGTGCAGGTCGAAAAAGATCAGTTGATCATCTCTGTATCCAAAGAGGAGACCAGTACAGATCAGGAAGATGGCAAATGGACCAGAAAGGAATTTAATTTCAGGTCATTCAAAAGATCATTTCACCTATCTGATACTGTAGATGCTGAAAAAATTCAGGCGTCGTATCACAATGGTATTTTGCAATTGGTGATACCTAAAAAAGAAGAAGCCAAAGTCAGTGC
>JBATLS010000119.1:0-1971 GCA_049289435.1 Saprospiraceae bacterium
GTATGGCAATAGGTGCCAACTGGAACGGTGCCAGATCATTTACGGCGACAAGTGGACCGGGAGTATCATTGATGAGTGAATTTTTGGGACTTGCATACTATGCAGAGATTCCCGTGGTCCTGGTAGATGTCCAAAGATCAGGACCATCTACAGGTATGCCCACACGTACCCAACAATCCGATATCCTCATGGCAGCTTATGCATCACACGGTGATACCAAGCATGTGCTACTTATACCATCAACACCTACCGAGTGTTTTCAGATGATGGCTGATTCATTTGAATATGCAGAAATGTTGCAGACTCCAATCATCATGATGACAGATTTGGACTTGGGTATGAATGATCATATGACCGCTCCTTTTCATTGGGATGATTCCAAAAAATACAACAGAGGTAAGGTACTTTCAGCTCAAGATCTGGAAGAAGTGGAAAAATGGGGAAGATATCAGGACGTGGATGGCGATGGAATTCCTTATAGAACCCTACCCGGTACGCATCCTACCAAAGGCTCATATTTTACAAGAGGAAGTTCTCATGATGAAAATGCCAAGTATTCAGAAGATTCTCCAACCTATGTGCGCATCATGAAGCGATTGCTTCGCAAGTTCGAATCTTCTAAAAAAATCATACCTGCGCCTGAGTTGTACCAAAAACAAAATCAATCCACGATGGGCATATTGTTTTTCGGAACTTCTATGTACTCGGCAGAAGAAGCGATGGATATACTGAAAGAAAGAGGTGAAGCCATAGATGGTATCAGACTAAAAGCATTTCCTTTTCATGATGATGTAAAAAAATTCATTAAAGATCATGATCAAATATTTGTTATCGAACAAAACAGAGATGCACAAATGAGAACCTTACTATTGACAGAGCTGGGTGTCCATCCTGACAAGCTGCTCAAAGTGCTGAATTATGACGGATTTCCCATCACGGCGGATGATATCATCAGCCAAATAAATCAACATATTCTCCAACCAACCCATTAACCCAACGAATCATGTCATATATCAAACCAAAATTTCACCATCCGTTACTGCCCAAAAATGAACTGGGATTCAACAGAAGAGACTATGAAGGTACCGTATCCACGCTCTGTGCAGGATGTGGGCATGACTCAATCAGTGCATCTATCGTAGATGCGTGTTTTGAACTAAATATAGCTCCTCATAAAGTTGCAAAGATGTCGGGCATAGGATGTTCGTCAAAGACACCTGCTTACTTCCTGAGCAATTCGCATGGGTTTAACTCTGTACATGGTCGTATGCCATCGGTCACCACAGGTGCAAACCTTGCCAACAGGTCACTGGTGTATTTGGGTGTTTCCGGTGATGGAGACACAGCATCCATCGGTATGGGGCAATTTATCCACGTCATACGTCGCAATCTGAACATGACCTATATCGTCATGAACAACGGATGTTATGGTCTGACAAAAGGGCAGGATTCGGCCACAGCAGACTACGGATCAGTGTCTAAGTCCGGACATATGAATACGTTCGAAGGCATCGATCTGTGTTCGTTGGCTATAGAACTAGGCGCCACATATGTTGCACAGAGTTTCAGTGGTGATAAAAGTCAACTGGTGCCCTTGATTAAAGCGGCGATGGCACATTCAGGATTTTCGTTTATCAATGTCATTTCACCTTGCGTTACTTTCAATAATAATAATGGCTCCACCAAATCATATGACTATGTGAGAGAGCACAATGCTGCATTATCAAGTCTGGATTTTGTACCGGTAAGAGAAGAAATTGTTGCTGATTATGACCACACCATGGTCAAACTGCTCGAAATGCACGATGGATCAGTCATAAAGCTTCAAAAAACAGATCCGAAATGGGATCCCCAAGATAAGCTTTCGATCATGACGGCTATGCATCATGCCAAAGAAAAACAGGAGATTCTCACTGGGTTGCTCTACATAAATAGCGAGAGTAAAGAGCTCAATGAATTGCTGAATACTAC
>JBATLS010000120.1:0-10786 GCA_049289435.1 Saprospiraceae bacterium
CGGATTGAGCAGTTGCTGCACATGATTGATGGTATCTTTAAGCTTACCAAAACCTTCCAGAGAGAAAAACTCACACTGCACTGGCACGATGACACTATCTGCCGCAACCAAAGCATTGAGCGTGATCAATCCCAATGACGGAAGACAATCTATAAATATAAAATCATAATCATCTTTGACCTGATCGATCATGACCTTCATTCTGAATTCTCGCTGCTCCATGCCTACCAGTTCGATCTCGGCACCTACCAGATCGATAGATGATGGCAATAGATAAAGGTTGGGCGTCTCTGTGGCGACAATACCATCTCTTGGGTTGGCACTTTCTACAAGACAATCATAGGTGGTAATATTTATTCGGTCACTTTTTACCCCTACTCCTGAGGTGGCATTAGCTTGAGGATCTGCATCAATCAGCAAAATCTTCTTTTCTAGTACTGCCAATGTGGCGGCCAAATTGATGGCTGTCGTGGTTTTGCCTACCCCTCCTTTTTGATTGGCAATTGCTATTATTTTTCCCATAATATTTTTTAGATTTCTATACTTTGGCCTATGTCTAAGAGGATCAATTCTTTACCTCCATTTTTAAACTCATTGATGGCTGCTTTTTTATCTATTTTGATATATCCGAAGGTATCATAATGACAACCAACGATTTTATCGCACTGGATATAGTCTGCTGCTATGACTGCTTCTTCGTACCCCATAGTAAAATTGTCTCCGATAGGCAGAATGGCAAAGTCCAAAGTAGGACACGTCATCGGAATTAACTTCATATCCAGAGTGAGGGCAGTGTCTCCAGCTATGTAACAACTGATTTCGTCATTCCAGATCACAAAACCTCCTGCCGCTCCACCGTGGGTGCCATCAGGCAGGACGCTGGAGTGCACGGCATGGACAGATTTGACTTTGCCAAAATCAAAGGTAAATTTACCGCCTATATTCATCGGATGTCCGGCTATACCTTTTTTTTCGTACCAAGTGACAATTTCGTAATTGGATATGATTTTACTTTTATTTTTCAATGCTATGGCTTCTGCATCCTCCACATGATCAAAATGGCCATGCGTCAATAAGATGTAGGATGCACTAAGAGTATTAATGTCTATAGCCGAGGCCAGTGGATTGCTGCTGATCATAGGATCGACGATGATATCAATGCCTTTTGTAGTCATAAGAAATGCTGACTGACCGAGATATGTGACGAGCATGTGAAGGGTATTTGGTTAGCAAAAGTAATTGACCTCCAAAAACTAAATATTGCTAATAATATTTATGAAATATTTTAAATATTAAAATGTATAGTTAGTTGAATAGGTTTATATTAATTGAACAATTAACTAATTTTGGATTAAATTTACATCAGTTTTTAGCCTAATTAAAGTTGCAAAGATACTCATAATTGGCGTATTTTGTTGGATTGATATATTATTTTAAAAAACAATCATTCGGGTTTTCGGTTTAGCTCGTATAAATACAACCTTATGATAACAGTAATCTCAGGCACCAACAGACCAAATAGCAAAACTGAACTGATAGCAAGGCAGTGCTGTCAATTGCTGAAGTCGATAGACGAGAATGTAAGGTACATCGATCTACAGAATCTTAATATCGATATGATCGGACCACAGATGTATCTTGATGATGGCCAACATCCATATATCGCTCAGATACAAGAGGAGATTCTGATACCTTCGGATCAGTGGCTAATAGTAAGTCCGGAGTACAATGGTAGTTTTCCTGGGATATTGAAACTGTTTATTGATGCTTTGTCTGTGAGACGATCCAAAGAGACATTTTCAAGTAAAAGAGCGGCTTTGATCGGAGTGGCGACGGGCAGGGCTGGCAATTTCAGAGGTATGGAGCATTTGACCGGTATATTAAATTACCTCAATGTCATCGTCATGCCCAATAAGCTACCTATTTCATCCATACACCATTTTCTGGGTAGTGCTGGCGAACCCGATGTCGCGACCAATGAGTTGCTCCTTCAGTTTGTGAAAGAGATGGTTCAGTTTAACGAAAACTTCAGGGAGCAGGCTTTGTACTGATTTTAAATCAATTTATTTAAATCTCTGGTATAAAATTCATATGTTGCTTTTGTTATGTCGGCTATTATTTTTTCGTTGGTCTCATTATTTTCTTTGGAGTCGGTGATAAAGACACTGATGATAAAATACTGACCATTTGGCAAAAACACGATGCCAATATCATTTATTGCCGCAGTAAGTCCTTCATTATTTGTGCCTGATGTACCAGTTTTGTGTGCTACGACCGTTCCTCGAGGCAAAAACCCTTTGAGTCTTTTGTCACCGGTGGTTGTTTCTTTCATGGTTTGCCAGAAGAAGTCATAGCTATTTTTTGACAGCAACTCATTTTTATTGTCATAGAATTTTTGCAGTGTCTCGCTTGCAGCTTTAGGGGTGGTCCAATTTTCAAACATATTTTCCCATTTCGATTGCATATCTTCTTCATTAAAAGAAATTTCGATATCTTTTATTTGGTTCTTTTTGAAATATTCTTCCACCGTTTTTGGTGTTCCTATCAAGCGTATTAATACATCACAAGCTACATTATCGCTTTTAGAAACCGAGTATTGAATCAAGCTTGCTATCGTAAAACTTCCACCTCCGGGATGTTCATCTCTAAGTGGACTCCATAAATCTGGTTTAAGGCCTTCTTTTGGAATCTCTATGATTTGGTCTAAGGCAAGTTTTCGTTGGTCTATTTCTGATAGGACAGCTAAAGCTATATGCATTTTGAACACACTTTGTAATGGACAATGCTTATCTCCATGGATCGAAATAGTGTCTTGGCCCCCGTTTCCAATGATGGAAACACCCACCGTTGCAGCTTTGCCTGACACTATTTGTGCTATGTGGGCTGTTAATGTGTCTGTCTTATGTGGAGGTGCTTTGCAGTTTACGATTAAAAAGAGAAGTGTTATTAATGAGATTATGTTTTTCATATTCGTAGATATTTACATATGATTAAAATAACAAAACAGCTAATCAGGAAGCTTCACCTCACATTATATACTTAAAGTAAATTAAATTGCAAAAATATATAATTTTAATCGTTTGATTTTGAACGTATTAAAATTAATATTTTTCACAATTTAATTTCTTTTGACTACAATAAAATGATGAATTATATTTTTCAGTCTTTAGTAGATCGGCTAAAAAACCGCTTCGGAAATCTAACCATTTCTATCATACAAAGTTAACCTTTGGGATATAAACTACTTACGTGTCGAAGGTGATTAGTGATCATTGTTTTGAGCACATCTAAGTTTATATCTGACATGGACTTAATGTGCACACATCCTTTGTCTGCTTTATGCTTTCCAAATTGATTAAGTAAAGCTTCCCTGTTGTCAAAATTTGCGGACAAATAGATGGCGATAGACGACGATCTGGGTGAAAATGCAATATTTGGGCTGTCTCCTTCACGGCCACTTTCGTATTTGTAATGGTGACTTCCAAATCCAACAATACTAGGGCCCCACATTTTAGGCTCCAGCTCAGTGATCTCTTTGATTAAGTCAATCAGAATAAAACAGTCATTGCGTTTTGCTTCGTCATGTACATTATTAATAAAATCATTGACGCTGGAAGTAGTTTCAGTTGTTTTATTATTTGCCATTGTTTGTATTTTGTGTGCGTTTAGAATTTCACCATTTGTCTCCAAGCAACAAATTTAATCATACCCTAAATAATCTGTTTTGAAAAATGAAAAAACATTATTAAAATCTATATTTTTTTTTATTTAAATTTACTTGAATCCAGCAAGTACAATTACCAAAGGTATGTTTAATTTTGCATCAGAATAAAAATTTTTGATTACCTTTTAGTTTATATGGCAAATACATCAAAATTAGCGTATTGTTGGCATTCTGCCGCATATGGCAAGGAAGTCACCTACGATACACCTCTCGGCACTTTCTCACTAAATCAGGTAGTGGTTATACGGCGAAGTGAGACCGTTGCGTGATTTATGTTTTAACGAAGCAATAAATTATCGAAATGGGATGAAAGCAGATTGATTGAAAGAATAATACAAGTTATTCATTTTTTTTAACCGAAAATTGGTAGAATTGTGACAATATCAAATGTAGAAAACAAATTCCGAAAATTAATTTGTCAAGGAATCCCTGACAAATTACCGGCATCAAAACCTTATCCTAAAGATGTCAATACAGCTCCTGTAAGAAAAAATATCTTATCGAAGGAAGAGAAACAATTGGCACTTCGTAATGCATTGAGATATTTTCCAGCCGATTGGCATGAAATATTAGCCGTAGAATTTTCGGAAGAATTAATAAAGTTTGGGCGTATCTATATGCATCGATTTAAGCCCGATTATAAATTATATGCCAGGCCTATTACTGAATATCCGGCAAAAAGTATTCAAGCAGCAAGTATCATGCTGATGATCCACAACAATTTGGATCCTGCTGTCGCACAGCATCCTGAAGAATTGATCACTTATGGCGGAAATGGCGCTGTTTTTCAAAATTGGGCGCAATATCTTTTGACAATGAAGTACTTGTCCACTATGTCTGATGACCAAACTTTGCACATGTATTCGGGTCACCCTATGGGCTTGTTTCCATCATCAAAAAATGCACCAAGGGTTATAGTGACTAATGGTATGATGATTCCAAATTATTCTAAACCAGACGATTGGGAAAGATACAATGCTCTCGGTGTGACACAATATGGACAAATGACGGCAGGGTCGTACATGTATATCGGCCCGCAAGGCATAGTACATGGTACCACGATCACAGTAACCAATGCATTCAGAAAAATACTAAAATCAGGCGAAACACCATCAGGAAAAATATTTCTAACTTCCGGATTGGGCGGTATGAGTGGAGCGCAACCCAAAGCTGGTAATATTGCTGGATGTATCACCGTCTGTGCAGAGGTCAATGCCAAAGCAGCTACCAAAAGGCATCAACAAGGCTGGGTAGATGTATTGATTGACAATATCGAAGATTTAGTTTCCAGGGTCAAAAAAGCACAAGAAAATCTAGAAATTCTTTCGATAGCATATATCGGAAATGTGGTGGAAGTATGGGAAGAATTTGACAAACGACACATCTATATACACATTGGCTCTGACCAAACATCACTTCACAATCCTTGGTCAGGAGGATACTATCCCGTGGGATTAGGATTTGATGAAGCCAATAAAATGGTCAGTCAGAGTCCAGATAAATTTGTCAAATATGTCAAGAAATCATTGGTTCGCCACGCAAATGCCATCAATAATCATGCAAAAAAAGGGACATATTTTTTTGATTATGGCAATGCATTTTTATTAGAAGCTTCTCGTGCCGGGGCTGATGTCATGGCTAAAAATAACATAGATTTTAGGTATGCCTCTTATGTGGAGGACATATTGGGACCCATGTGCTTTGACTTTGGTTTTGGACCTTTTCGATGGGTATGTACGTCTGGCGACCCGCATGATTTGGACAAAACCGACAAAATAGCCCTTAAAGTGATGAAAAAAATGATGGTTACAGCACCCGAAGAAATCAAATTGCAATTGCAGGATAATATCACCTGGATCATTGATGCCAACAAAAACAACTTGGTCGTCGGCTCGCAAGCCCGGATATTGTATGCAGACGCAGAAGGCCGAACCAAAATTGCAAAAGCATTTAATAAAGCCATCAGCAATGGTAAGATAGGAAAAGTGGTATTGGGTAGGGATCATCATGACGTCAGCGGTACGGATTCGCCATTCAGAGAGACGAGCAATATATACGACGGTAGTAAATTTACAGCAGATATGGCTATACATAATGTGATCGGTGATAGTTTCAGGGGAGCTACTTGGGTTTCGATTCACAATGGTGGTGGTGTAGGTTGGGGCGAAGTAATAAATGGAGGCTTTGGAATGTTGCTGGATGGTACCAAAGCTGCTGAGAAAAAATTAAAATCTATGTTATTTTATGATGTAAATAATGGCATCGCCAGACGGAGTTGGGCCAGAAACGAAAATGCTTTATTTGCCATAAAACGAGAAATGGCACGGTCCAACAAACTGCAAGTGACCTTACCCAATCTGGTAGATGACCGTATCATAGAAGATCTTGATATTGAATAAAAAATACATACCTATAAATGAACATATATACATAAATGCACCATTAATACACAATAATTCAGCACTCCAAACTCCAGTACAATAAATCAACCACAATCATGACCTTGCAATCTCTGACTGCAAGAATATATTATATTGAATTCGAAGAATGCAATGTCATCCCGATTAAAACGGGATCTAAATTTTTAATTTGATAGCTATGTAATTTGCCACACTTTGTCTCAACTTATCCACAAATTTAACATTTTTCAACACCCCCCGGATCCCCCATAGTAATACATAATAATAATTGTAATATGATTAATTTATCTGAAATGCAAATCCAAAGGATAGCTATTGTCCCGATAGTGATCGGGAGTCATATTAACATCGCACCATGGCTTGGCTTAATTTAACAGATTGGATTTGCACTCACTATCTATCGGGAAGAAACTGCGACCATCGGTTAAAGCCAGATGCATTTGAAAAATAGGCTATTGCACATCTTTGGCAAATGAAAAAAGGCACAAAATTACTTTGTGCCTTTACCATTAATAACCAAACCAAAACTACATGTACCCTATCAGTTTTCGAGTTTGATAAAAGGTGTCACAATTTTTTCGCTATCGGTAACTATATGTAACGTATATCTTGCTTGTGGTAAGTGGCTTAGATCGATTCTTGTGGTGGCTTGTTGTAGGTGACCTCTTCTGACTTCAGCACCCATAGGGCTTGTAATAAAAAACTCTGCTGTCTCAGCCCCATAAGGCAGGTTGACAAAAAGGTCGGTGATCGTAGGATTGGGGTATGCAATCGCCCTATTGTTGTCATATGTTACGGGTCCTGTCAGCCCTGTGGTCGGTAGGTATCCAAAGTCAAAATTTTTGGTGGTCACTCCAGGTTCCAAGGTGATCAGTCTGGATGTACCGAGACCGAATTGATGGGTAATTTCACTATCTGTGTCCTGATCAGCCCCGGTAAAGAGGACGAACTCATGATCAGAAATCTCAGGGACTCTACAATAGTATTGGCCAGGATCTAATTTTTTGAGTAAATAGAAACCATCCTGATCGGATTTTGTAGATTTGACAAACACCTTGTTTTTGTTAAAAATAAAGATGACTACGTTAGGTATGGCTTCGTCCTGGGCATCTCTCTTTTTATTTTTGTTTAGGTCTCTCCATACCATCCCTTCTACTCCTGAAGTCACTTTGTAGAAATAACCGCCATCTATATACCGCATCTTGTAGCTGCTATTGAATACCAGGTAGTTTGAAATACCTTCATCATTGACATCAGAGTCCATATCGGGATCACTGCCTGCATTTTTTATGGTAAATGCATGGTCCACCGGTATTTCTACCAATACATAATGAGCTCCCTCTGCCTCCGTAGAGACAGCGTACATCCCTGCATGGTTGGTGGCAGTAGCTACGACGACATCATTATTGGTGTTTTTTAGATACACATTCATGCCTTTCATGAGGGGTTCATCATACCCTCTCAATCCGTCTTTATTGATATCATTCCAGACATTACCCATGACAAATCGGGCACTTGTAGATCGGATACCTGCATCTATTTCCAATAAAATACTTCCATGAGTAAGAGATATCAATGGCGTAGTTCCAGTGGCGTCCACATCGCTATCTGTGGCCACATTGCCGGATATATTTTGTTCTGTAAATTCAAATCCATCCGGAAGTGTAAACTGCAAATAGTATAACCTTTGCCTGAGATTATCGAAAGAATAGAACCCTCTCGAATCTGTCTTGGTAGTGAGTAATAATTGGCCACCTTGGGAAAAAAGTTTTACCATAATGTCGGGCACTCCCAGTTCTCCCGTGTCCTGGATTCCGTTTTTATTTTGATCATTCCATACTCTATCACCTATTTTGGCAGGCAGGTAGGCAGCAGCGTCAATATTGGTTATTTTTTGACCGGGAGACACTATAAAGTTGTCGGTCGTTTTTGGACCATTGGCATCGGTGATATTGCTATCATGGTCAGCATCGCCAACACCCGAAGGCGAAATCAGATAACCATCAGGGATGTCAAATTTGATATAATAACTACCGGGTCTCACATTGACAAATTGATATTCGCCCACAAAAGTAGTACCGGCAAGATCAGTGGTTTTTGTACTGTCTTTCAAGACGCCAGAAGTGGTAAATAACCTGATCTGAATGTCTTCAATACCGGGTTCTCCCTCTTGGAAAAATCCATTACCATTCAGGTCCAGCCATACTCTTTGTCCAATGGAGGCTGCCTTTACATAGCCTGCATCTATATTACTAAAATTTTGAATGGTACCAAAATCTAATAAGGCTGTGATGCCAGTTGCTGCATCTGGCTTGCTGTTGAGCGTAGTCGATGTCATATCATTCATAGCAAAAACATACCCGGCAAGTCCACTAAAAGACAATCTGTATTTACCCACTGGGACATCTGTAAAAGAATAGTTGCCCTGTGCAGTAGATTGTGTGGTACTTTGTATGGTACCTGCTTCGCTGACAAGGGAAATGCTGATCCCCGCTATACCAGGCTCTCCGGCGTCCTGTAGCCCGTTATTGTTGAGGTCATCCCACACAAAATCACCTATACTGACCTTACTGGCAACACCAAGATCTATATCCTTCAGGGTGTCTCCGGGAAATACATTGAGTACCCGTGTGGTACCTCTCCCAAATTGATGCGTAATATCACTGTCAAATGGTAAGCTGACGCCTGAATAAAGTACGAAGAGTTTATCCGGGATAGAATCAGTGCTGATGTAATAACTGCCAAAAGGAAGGTCACAAAAAATATAATGCCCCCCAGCCATGGTATTGGTGGTAGCGAGTATGGCACCATCCACAGTATGTAATTTTAGCGTGATGCCAGCTATTTTGGTTTCATTGTCTTCCCGAACCTTACTATTGTTGCTATCTTCCCAGAAGACACCGGAGATGCATCCTGTGGTGGAAGCCATAAGCACATATCCAGCATCAATATCATCTCTTTTTTGATTTGGTATCAAAGTAAGCCATTGGGTCAACCCCTCTGTTAGATTTGTGACATCAGAATTAATGGTGGCATTTGCCAGGGTGTTGATAGTAAATTTAAAATTAGTACGCAATCCAAATTTTATACGATAAGTTCCATAGGGTATCTTTGGGAAGCTATAGAATCCAAAGCTGCTACTACCGGGTTTCATCGTAGTCAGTGTAGAATCCAACAATACGCCCAAATGGTCAAGTAGATACACTTTGATATCATTTACGCCATTTTCTAAGCTGTCTTGCAGGCCATTTTCGTTGGTGTCCAGCCACACAAAATCTCCCAATGATGAATAGCCAACGTAACCTGCATTGATCCCGACTATTGGTTTTCCAGCCTCTAAGGTCAATTGCCCAGTCAAACCGCTCAAAGAATCCATCACATCTGAGTCAAAAAGTGGATCGGCACCTAACCCAAAGTAAGTGAAAAGACTGTCCGCTTTGGCTGCGAATCGCAATCTGTACTGTCCAGGCAATACATTATTGAACAGGTATGTGCCATCGGATGCGGAGATGACAGTACGCAATGTGTCGCCAGCAGGATTGAGTACATAGACCAATGAAGATACTAATAGTGGTTCTGTGACATCCATAACGCCATTGCCATTCACATCGGACCATATAGTGCCGGAGATAGCACCAAGATTTGCTTTGACTCCGAGATCTATATGAGCATTGTTGGTGTTGGAAATGATGGTAATTTCTGCTGTTTGTATTCGTCCATTGATCATGGAAAAGTCTGAGTTTACTTCATCCATGCTACCTACCCTATCAGTAAGTACAAAAGTCTCTGGCAATATGGCCACCACACTATAAATCCCCGGGGTAAGATTGGAAAAAACATAAGCTCCCTCGCTGTCAGATAGAGTTGATGAAATGATTTGCTGTGCGCTATTGAGCAATTGGAGTGAAATATTGGGGACTCCGGGTTCGCCGGGATCTTGTATCCCATTAACATTTAGGTCATTCCACACAAAATCGCCAATAAAAGAAGGTCTATATAAGCCGGCGTCAATGTCCAGATTGGATGTGGATGAACCTAAATTGATGGAAGCAGTTTTGCCATCAACTGGTGATGCATCTGAATCTAAGGTCGTATTTCCAGCATGCAATAGGGTGAAAAAGTAATTTTCGGGTTTTGAGAATGTTATTGAGTAGCTTCCCGCTGACAAATTGGAGAAATTATATTTGCCGGTTGAATCAGTCAGGGTATTGGCAGTCACAGCATTGCCCTCCATGGAGGTACCTAACAATGATACTGGAACACCCACAATACCCAGCTCGTTTTGATCCTGTAAGCCATTGCCGTTGAGGTCTTCCCATACAAAATCCCCGATGCTCGACGTGGCTGTAGATATTAGTCCTGCGTCTATAGTCAGATTGCTTTGCCCACTAATGTTGGTCACTGATGCCACTCTACCTAAGGTGTCAATATCGCTATCGAGTGCAACATTAGTACCAAGCTTTGATCCCGTAGCCTTATATCCATTGGGTATCATAAACTTCAATGAATAATTGTCCGGTTTGACTTGCGGAAAGCTGTATTTACCTGATGAGTCTGTCTTGGTTGAACTTACTACCGAACCAGCGGCATCATATAAGGTCACCTCAATGTCTTTTATACCCACTTCTGATATGTCTTGTAT
>JBATLS010000121.1:0-5184 GCA_049289435.1 Saprospiraceae bacterium
ATTCCCCCACTTCGCCAAGCCCCAGATCGAGTTGAAATATGGATTTTACTATCATAAGTAAAGGAAAAAACCGCTAGCAAAAATTTAAAAATATATTTTTTATGAAAATTTTATAAAAAAATACAAATTTTATAAAAATAATATAACATACTGTTTATCAAGTATTTATATCATATATTTTACATTTGTACACATATAGATACGCTTACAAACGTATCTAAACGTATAATAAACGACTACAGATTCCATCACCCTACATCTTTGCATTGTCAACCGATCGAAAGATCAAATTTTTGTTTCACCCGTCTGGTGTAAAGTTAAAAATAACACATGCTTGATCCCGGACACAAATATTTATTATCATGTTAAACAACATCAAAAATTCAGTGCACTTAGTAGGCAATGTAGGTAAAGACGTAGTGCTTACTACTTTTGAAAACGGCAATAAAAAAGCGACAGCCATCCTTGCCACCAATGAGTATTACACCAATAGAGATGGTGAAAAAGTAAAACAAACTGACTGGCACAAGATCATCGCCTGGGGCAAAACAGCTGAAGATATGGCTGCTTCTGTATCCAAAGGGAGTGAGGTTTCAGTACATGGCAAATTGATCAATCGCACTTATACAGACAATGCAGGTACTACGAAGTACGTCACAGAAGTCGTAGTATCAGATTTTTTCAAGATTGCAAAAACGACCGTGACTATAGTAGAAGCGGTGCCCTTTTAAACCCACTCCATATTTCATCACAACCATTCATCACAACCATTAAAAAATAAAAAACCATGACAAGTTCAATTAAAAACTCAGTACAACTCATAGGCAATATGGGCAAAGATGTCCAATTAGCTTCATTTGACAATGGCAAGAAAAAAGCCACCATGGTGCTGGCTACCAACGATTATTTTACCAATAATATGGGCGAAAAAGTCAAACAAACTGAATGGCATAATATCATTGCTTGGGGAAAAACAGCAGAATTTATGGCAGAGTCACTAAAGAAAGGAAGTGAAGTAGCTATCCAGGGAAAATTGTCGCATAGGTCTTATGAAGACAAAGAAGGCATCACCCGATATATTACTGAAGTGGTAGTCAATGAATTTTATGCGATAAGCAAAAATCCTTCTGTTTAGCTTATTATACAAACATGGATATCAAGTGCCAAAGCATATATTTCTACAGCACATGTAGCTCACCATGGACTACATGTGCTTTTTCAAATTTTGTCCTTCCATATTTCAAAATATTTCTAAACCCGTAACCATTCCAAAAATTATTACCTTTACCGAATAGAATGTAACCCAAATTCAGAGTATGTTTAAGATTCCATCATTTGTCTGCAAGCCGCAAATTTTATTTTTTACTTCGTTGTATTTTTCTTCGCAACTTCCGGCTCGCTTGACCACCACATTTGGTAGGTGGGCAGGTTATTTTTGGTTTTCGCTGCGAGCCAGACAGAATGATGCGAAGCAAAATCGTGATACGAAATCGCGATTTAATGAAGGAACCAATCAAGCATTTGATTGGATGGGCGTTTTTCGCAGTTCCTTCGTTATCAAGCAATACCTTTTACTCGATTCTCGTCATATGACGAGAACACTCAGTCATCTTGTCTAAAATTAGATTTGCTCGCTTTCGCTCAAACTTGATAATTTAAACATACTCTTACGGCCATCAAATCCCGCAATTCAACCATGCAAAATATAGATCAGACAGACATACTTGTACAACAGTTGGATAAAATATATCTTCATCCTACCTGGACTCTACAACAAAAAAATAAAGCTGTCTTCGAAGTATTTACTATGGTCATTGAAGAAGCCACTAAATCAGAAAGACTACTTTTCACTACCCTATTTTCTCGACTCGCATTTGTAGGTACTAAATGCAGGCTTCACTCCAATATCCTGCATTTGAGTCACGTATATCGCAAGGCCCATGAGCAAGGGATCATACGTAGTGACACCGAAGCAAAATATCTTGAGCTTGGTATGTATATATCCAGAAAGCTACTCAAAGAAATATTTGGATTGAATATTCCAAAAGAACATATGGTACTCGCTCCGGCTTTGGTCATATTCTTCAAAAAAAATAAGCAAAAAATAATAGGCTTTAAATCATTGATTGAAACAGTAGTTTATGAAGTCGATGAAGTCAAAAAATTACTTTTATTCTATGATGAAGATGACCAGGAAATTCCCAAAAAGGCCAGCTATGATGTACATGATAAAAATGAGATATTTAATCAGAATGTTCTATCGATTCAGCGTTCGTTCAAGCTGCCAGTCCATGTAAATTTTATAGACACCGAAATCAGAGATGATCTGACCTATGTACCGAAGGGATTAATCATCCATCCCGATCACTTAGTGGACGTCACATCTATATCAGAGTGTTTTAAAGATCATGGCAGCGAACCACTACTGTACTTGATCTCAAAATTTAAGCCAGCCGAGGCTTCAGTACCACTACTCATAGGAAATCTGGTCAATTTCATACTTGATGAATTGATATCAGACCCCCAGGTTTCATTTAAGTCGCTTTTGCCACGAATGTTTCATACCAGTCCACTTTCATTTGCGATGCTGGACGACAGTACTTTGGTGCAAGTCATAGAAAAGTTGAAAGAACATTTTAAAAATTTAAAACTTGCGGTCATACAGGAATTTGGAAACTTTGATATTCGTCGCGAGCAAATATTTCTGGAACCCTCGTTCTATTCGCGGGATTATGGTATTCAGGGGAGGTTGGACTTGCTCCATCAGAATGATTCGAAATCGTCATATGATATCATAGAACTCAAATCAGGTAAAACATTCCGACCAAATGTCTATGGTATCAATGCCAATCACTATATCCAGACCCTGCTATATGACCTGATCATCACATCCACCTTTGATACAAGAATCAAGTCGTTTGCATACATCCTATACTCCAAAGAGTCTAATCGGCCTTTGAGATTTGCCCCACCAGTAAGGGCACAACAATACGAAGCTATGAAATTGCGAAATGACATAGTAGCTATCGAATATACCCTTCGAAGTGCCGATAAAGACAACAATATATTCAAATACATAAAACCAGAAAACTTCCCCAAAACCAAAGGATTTAATGCCAAGGACATAGACCATTTTTATCAAGTGTATATTGCTCTTGACGATACAGAAAAATCATATTTTGATCATTTTTGCGCTTTCATTGCCAGAGAACATGGACTATCTAAAACCGGCGAACATGGTATCAACAAATCCAATGGTCATGCTGCCATGTGGACAGAGTCTGATGATGAAAAAAGAGACCGCTTTGCGCTTCTTTCTGATTTGGTGATCATACACAATGCTTCTATGGAGGCCGACGCTGAAATTACCCTCAAGCGCAAAAAGGATGACGATACCTTGGTCAATTTTCGAATAGGCGATATCGGGATACTATACCCAAAATCAGAAAATGGGCCGATCAAAAAAGTGGTAAAAAATCAAATATTTAAATGTAGTATCATCGAGATATCACCTGAATTTGTCAAAATTCAACTCCGCAACAAGCAGTATAACCAAAGCTTGTTTCGCACCGTCGTTGAGTGGAACATAGAGCAAGATCATCTGGACAGTGGATTCAACAGTATGTACAAAAATATTTTTGGTTGGGCTACTGCTCCAAAAGAGTTTAGAACCTTGGTACTAGGCCGGAGACCACCTCAATATGCTTCCTCCATTAGCATGGACCTTCCTATTACTGATATGACGGAGTCACAATCAAAGTTATTGTCAAAAATGATTGCTTGTAAAGATTATTTTTTGCTCTGGGGTCCGCCGGGCACAGGCAAAACAAGCGTCATGCTCAAACATTTGGTGCATCAATTGTATGAGCGTACGAATGAAAACATCCTTCTATTGGCATACACCAACAGGGCAGTTGATGAAATTTGTGATGCCATCATAAGTATAAGTGATGAATACGGTGATAGATTTTTAAGACTAGGTAGCAGGGTCAGCACTGATCCCAAATATAAGTCACATTTGATAGACCAAGTCATTAAAAAGGCCACATCAAGACAAGAAATTATTGATCTCTTGGCCGAAAAAAGGATATTCATTTCTACAGTATCAAGTATTGTCAATAGAGTGGAATTATTTCATCTGAAAGAATTTGACACGATCATCATAGATGAAGCTTCGCAGATATTGGAGCCGATGTTGGTTGGTTTTCTATCTCGTGCCAAAAGATTTATACTGATAGGTGACCACAAACAATTGCCCGCAGTCGTAGTGCAGGAAGGGTGGATGAGTAAGTTTGAGGCAGAAAGACTGCACAATATTGGTATCTACAACGGCCGGACTTCTCTTTTCGAACGGTTGATCATGCAAGTCAAAAGCCATGGTTGGGATCATGCCATGGGTGTATTGGAACAGCAAGGGAGGATGCACCAACAATTGATGGAATTTCCCAATCTACACTTTTATGAAGAAAAACTCAAACTTTTGCCAGGCCTGGAAAGACAGTACAAACCCAGTTTTTTCGACCGCACAGAAAATGGATGTGATTATCTGGAAAAAAGAACCGTTTTTATAAATACCTCAGAAGACGATGATGGCAACTGGAAGACAAATATCGATGAAGCTAATGCCTGCAAAGACACCATCATCGACTTGCTCAGATTGTACGATTTAAACCACAAAACTTTGATGCCCGAATCTATAGGGATTATCACGCCTTACAGAGCTCAGATAGCACTGATCAGGAAAGTTTTACAACAATCTATATCCAGCGAAATCCTGGATAAAATTACCATCGACACGGTCGAAAGATATCAGGGTGGGGCCAGAGACATCATTTTGATTTCTTTTTGTGTCAATAGATGGAGTCAAATGCAAAATTTAGTATCTTTATCACATGAAGGTATAGACCGAAAACTCAATGTAGCTTTGACACGAGCCAGAGAGCAAAACATTTTGATCGGCAATCAAAGTCTCCTAAGAGCTGAGCCAATATATAGCTTGTTGATAGATCATTATACTGCGGCAGATGGGATGTTATCTTAATTCTAGTATGGAGAAAGTGTGTTTGTACTATGGTAAGAAGTTGATGTACAAAATGGGCATGAAGTTTGAAATAAAATGATAATTGCTGCCTTCCCCTTGATAGAATAAGTATCATTATCCAAAGTCTTAAATTCATGCATCGT
>JBATLS010000122.1:0-4084 GCA_049289435.1 Saprospiraceae bacterium
AATCTACGGGTAGAAGGGGTAGTACTATCTATGTATGACCAGCGCCTCCGAATGGCCAATATGGTCCTTGAAGAAATCAGAAACATCATCTCTGACAATATCTTCAAAACCATCATACATAGGAATAGTAAAATAGGGGAGGCCCCTTCACTTGGTCAGCCCGTCATCATATATGATGCGAGCAGCAAAGGAGCCATCAACTTTTTAAATCTGGCACATGAATTTATTTCACACAATGAAATGGAATTGACCAATCAATAATCACAGGAATCATGAATAAAAAAAATGAAGTTTCCAAAGGGTTAAGGTCGTTGCTTTCCAATATAGAAAAGACCAATAACCCTGCTGAAAGAAGCCAGTTGGTAAAAGAACTCACCAATAGCATAGCACTCATCAGCCCTGAAGTCATAGAAGCCAATCCTTTTCAGCCCAGAACTGAATTTGATGCAGATCAACTCATGGAACTCGCCAAATCTATCAAGGCGTCTGGTCTGATACAGCCCATCACTGTAAGGTCATTGGGTGGTCGCAAATATCAGCTGATCTCTGGCGAAAGAAGACTCAGGGCTTCGAAGATGGCAGGACTTAAAGAAATCCCGGCCTATATCAGGGTAGCCAATGATCAGGAAATGCTCGAGATGGCGCTCGTGGAGAATATACAGAGATCTGACCTCAATGCGCTTGAGATCGCCATATCCTATCAGCGACTGATGGATGAGTGCAATCTCACCCACGAGGCACTTTCGGATCGGCTGGGGAAAGACCGTAGTACTATTACCAATTATGTGCGCTTACTAAAGCTTCCGGCAGATATACAATCATCGGTGCGAGAAGGAGTATTGAGCATGGGTCACGCTCGCGCCCTAGCTGGCGTGGACAATATTGTGCTTCAACTACAGATATACAAGCAAGCTGTCTCTGAAGGTATGTCCGTCAGGGCTTTGGAACAATTGATCAAATCCTATATCACCAAACCCAATAAGACAGAGAATATACCGACTCAAGCCAATAACTTTTCGACAGAAATAAAAAAAATCAAAGATCAGCTTTCACACATCTATGGTACCAAAGTAGATATCAGAAGAGATGCATCAGGCAGAGGGACGGTGCAGTTTACCTTCGAATCTGATGAAGAATTCAATTACATCACTGAAATACTAAAGAGAGATCGATCTTAACACAAGCACATGTTATGAAGACTAAGTGTAGTTGTATTATATTTTCTACTGTTATGCTGCTTTGTTGTCAATATACGATACATGGGCAGATCAATCCTCCTATATACAATCAAAATAATACGCAGATCGATACATCCTCCAACGAAGGGGATAGTATTATCCAAAAAAATGGATTTTTTTCATTATTTAAAGGTAAACCAGGCAGAGCTGCTTTATATTCACTGATCATTCCAGGTGGCGGACAAGTATATAATAAAAAATGGTGGAAAGTACCATTGGCATTGGGGGTAGATGGTGGATTGACCTATGTACTTATATCCAATAGAAACAGCTACAAAACATCGCAAGCAGCTTATATCGAAGCACTCGCTCAAGATCCTGTACCTCCTCAAGTCAATACACTAAAGGAACAAAGAAACTTCTATCGCAAATGGAGTGAATATGCCTGGATTTGGCTCATAGCCGGACATCTATTTACAGTGGTAGATGCGTATGTAGATAGACACTTGATTGATTTTGATGTGAGCCAGGATATTTCGTCCAATCTCATGCCATCATATCAAATGGTCACTCCACTTAATATCGGTCTAAAAATAAACATCAATAAAAAATCGGTATCTGTCCCAAATCAGGAAATTCTATCTAACGGCATCGATAAATGAGCAAAAAAGGGCAATATAAGATCAAAAAAAGACACAGCAAAACAGGAATGCCTCCTGGAACGCACGTATATACTGGTCAAAATATGTCTGACGTGCCTGTCATTGAGTTGTTTGAATACGACCTATATTCTTGTGTAAAAACAGAGCCTGACATAGACGAATTGCTGAAGGTACAAAGTGAAGAGAATCTATGGATCAATGTATTTGGAATCAGCAATACGAAAGTGGTCAATCATATTTGTGATAAATTTGGAGTGCACCATCTTTTTCAGGAAGATATCCTGAACGTATTTCAGCGTCCCAAGGTAGAAGAAGATAAAGAGTACATATTTTTGACTTTCAAAGCACTGGAGTGGAATACAGAAGACTCTCAGATAGCAGAAGAGCAAATATCTTTAATACTCACCAAAAATGCGGTCATTACGTTTCAGGAAAAGGCGGGAGACGGATTTACGATCCTGAGAGAAAGGTTGATGCTAGACAGTTCCGCTTTGAGGACAAAAGGTGTAGATTATCTTTTTTACAGGATATTGGACATAAGTGTGGACAATTATTTTGATATACTCGAAAAAATGGGGGACTATCTTGAGTATATAGAAACTCAGGCCATGCAACATCTCACATCTGAAGTCTTAGTCACCATACAAAACAACAAAAAGGACATCATGCAGCTCCGAAAGTCACTCTACCCCATGCGCGAAGTCCTCAATAATCTCATCAGTATGGAGCATATACTGATCAGTGATCAGACCAAAAAATATTTTAAAGACGTCTCTGACCACACCATCCAGATATTAGAGACCATTGAGACATATAGGGACATCAATATCAGTCTCAAGGATGTCTATCTCAATGCCATGAGTCATGAGATGAATAGAATCATGAAAATACTCACGATCATCTCCACTATTTTCATACCCCTCACGTTTGTAGTCGGGGTCTATGGTATGAACTTCAAATACATGCCAGAGCTTGATTGGCCGACTGGATATTTTGTCATCTGGGGTGTCATGATCATGATAGTATTGTTGTTGAGTGCTTGGTTTTGGCGTAAGGGTTGGTTTAGATGATGCCATACAAACACAGATAGTAAAATATTATATAAGAGAATTTTATATATTTAATTTTTAAAATTCTTTTGCTAAAATGAATAAAACAATTATCTTTGCAGCCTATTTAGAAAAGCAATAAAGATTTGCAGGTATTGATTGTTATAAATCATTGATAAATAGAGACATAAGGAGATTAGAATGCTCAAGGCCCCGTAGCTCAACTGGATAGAGTACCTGACTACGAATCAGGCGGTTGAAGGTTCGAATCCTTCCGGAGTCACCAAAAAGTACTAAGACTGCAAGTTTTTATGCAGATTTGTTAAATTATAATACAAAAAAAGTAGCAAGATGTCAAGAGTTTGCCAATTAACAGGTAAGAGACCGATGAAAGGTCATAAAGTGTCTCACTCCAATGTGAAGACAAAAAGAAGGTTTTTGCCAAACCTGTTTACAAAAAAGTTTTTTATGCCTGAGACGGGTACCTGGGTGACCTTAAAGGTTTGCTCTACTGCTTTGCGTACTATAGACAAAAAAGGACTTCATGCCTATCTCAAAGAATTGAAGTACTCTGGTGTCAATATCGGCGTAAAAATTTAATTTATTTAAGTTTATAAAATACCATCATCATGGCAAAGAAATCAAAAGGCAATAGAATCCAGATCATACTCGAGTGCACAGAACACAAAACTAGTGGCCAACCTGGGATGTCAAGATACGTGACTGAAAAAAATCGTAAGAACAATCCGGACAGGATGGAGATCAAAAAATTCAACCCTGTACTAAAGAAATATACCCTTCACAAAGAAATTAAATAATCATGGCTAAAGTATCCAAAAACGCAAGAGTTGCACAGAGAGCTGCCAATGCAGGATCTGGTAGAGATCATGTCAAAGTAGTAAAATCCATCAAGGATCCTGTCACAGGTAAATATTCTTACAAAGAATCGATCATCCATAAGGATAAGTTGAAAGAGTTTTTTGAAGAGAATAAATAATATTTTCTTTCAGACATCATACAACATTGGGTTTTTTCTTATCACAAAGGAAAAGCCCTTTTGTATTTTGTGCCCAAACGATCCATACCAACTTCATCAGCAAGATGATGGCTTGATAAATAACCACCTTATTTTTAAAATTTACATATGAGTTTTTTTAAGAAATTTTTTTCTAAAGACAAGCAGGAAGACCTCAAT
>JBATLS010000123.1:0-1930 GCA_049289435.1 Saprospiraceae bacterium
CAAGTATTATTTGTCAACGATTCTACAGGCATTGCTGATTTGGTCATCCATCCTAAAAATCATGATATCATATTTGCCACTGGCTGGAATAGGATTAGAAATAACAAAAAGTCATTGGTATCAGGACCCGATTCAAAAGTATATAAGAGTATCGACGGAGGCCAAAATTGGGAAGTGCTCAAAAATGGGTTGCCAGAGGACAATAGCAGTAGAATAGGGATAGATATTTCGACCTCCAACCCAAATGTACTCTATGCCTGCTATACCCATCCCACGACATTCAACCTGAAAGGAGTCTATAAATCAGTCGATGGAGGACTACATTGGATACCTTTGCAATTAGGGAATTCGGTAGGGTTGGCAGAGAGTATCTATGGAGGATTCGGTTGGTATTTTGGAAAAATAAGGATAAACCCCAATAACGAAAATGATGTTTTTATATTGGGAGTTGATCTTTGGCGGAGTCGAAATGGTGGCCAAAGTTGGGCTCGATCGACGCCATCTTGGTCCAGCTACGAGGTTCATGCTGACAAACATGACCTCATATTTGAAGGGAGTAATATGTATCTCACCACTGATGGAGGAGCATACACATCAGATATAAACACGGTGTCTTGGATCGATATTGAAAATATACCTGCCACCCAGTTTTACAGAGTTGGGTACAATCCCACCGACCCTGATAGGTATTTTGGAGGAGCACAGGACAATGGTACTACAGGAGGATCAGCACTTGAAATGGATACCTGGAAAAGAATCAATGGTGGTGATGGGTTCCAACCTTTGTTTCACCCCCAAAATAGTAATATCTTTTATGTAGAAACTCAAAATGGAGGTTTCCTTTCGACCATCAACAAAGGAATAGGTTTTCAGGATGCTACAAAAGGAATATCTGACAATGATCCTAGAAATTGGGATATGCCTGTCATCATGAGCCACCATAACCCTGATGTATTATATACGGGTACCAATAAAATCTATCAAAATGCCAAAGGCCCGATAGCAGATTGGAAAGCCATCTCTCCAGATCTGACTGATCAGACATCTGAATTTTTAAGGCACAATATCAGTGCTATCCATGAATCCGATACAGATCCTGATGTAATTGCAGCGGGTACCAGTGACGGCTTGGTTTGGATTTCTGTCAATAGCGGGGACACATGGCAGAATATATCTCAAGGATTGCCACGTAAATATGTTTCTTCGATATATTTTTCTCCTGGATCGGCTAATACGATCTTTGTATCATACACGGGTTATAAAGACAATGATAATACCCCCCATATTTATATGTCAAATAATTTTGGTAAGACATGGCAAAGCGTACAGGGCAATATGCCCAATGTTGCCATAAACAATATTTTGGTGTTACCACCAGATGGCAATAATGCTATAACTCCAATTTTTGTGGCTACTGACGCCGGAGTATTTTACACTTCCAATCATGGAGTCGAATGGAAAAGGATGGGCGATAATATGCCGTTTGTTACCGTATATGATGTTGATTACAATCCTAAAAACAATGTGCTTATAGCTGGAACATTTGGAAGAAGTATTATGACTTTTGATCTTGGTCAGATAGGGTACAAAAATGTACTGTCTGGAACAGGAATTTCCTTTCACGATGATTTGATACTTTATCCAAGTATTGTGTCCAATAGTGAAGATATATACATAAGGAGCCAGGCAAATGATTGGTCATTGGTGCTATATTCTATTTACAATTCCAGCGGAATATTGGTCAAATCTGGTGCATCTGGTTATGGAAATGGAAATAAAGCCATATCTACCTCAGGGCTGACCAAAGGTATTCACTTTGTGGTTATCACAACAGGCGGGCAAGTGCTGTCCAAAACTCATAAAGTTATCATCTTGTAATTTGAAAACCCTGGCACTATTGTCTATTAAGAATTATAATTTTTTTGAAAAC
>JBATLS010000124.1:0-14018 GCA_049289435.1 Saprospiraceae bacterium
GGTTACAATCTTATATGGAGCTTTGCTGGACGGTGGGCTTACATTCCACTGTCCGGTATATTTGTTTTCAATCTCCAGCATAGAGTCATGAAAATTCCAGGTGATATCTCCTTTGGGAAAAGACTGATCTATCCCCGCAAATCCACCACTGGCACGTACAAGAAACCAACTACCGTCGAGTGCATCTTTGGTTTCTGGTTCCTGGCAAGAGATGACTGACAAATGGAGCAGGACGAATAATAGAAACTTGGATGAAAATGTCATAATCATATTTTTAAAACTACTTTATTAAAGATGAACACTTTATAAGACGTAAAAGATGTAAATGGGGTTGGTACAAAGGTTGAAAACAAGATGAAGGCCACTTGATAAATAAAAAAAAACAATTGTCAGTAAGTCGCTAAGATTATTAAGTCTTACAAAGTAAAGACATACTCTTATTTAAAATTTATAAGTCTTAAGCATACATGCCAAAATTATACTTTTAGGTATATACCACAAAATTATTGTAAAAGATGTGTGATCACTTCTCTCCTTAAGGGGAGTCCCACTCGATACATCAAATAAAGATTTCCAATAAGATGGTAGTAGAACCAAAAAATGTGCATTAATTCAATAATTTAATATAATTATACAAAGCTTCTATTTCTTCATCACTATGTGCTCCCAATCCCGCAAAAGGCATAAAACTTCCATTCAGCACCTTACCCTCAGGTGTAGTGCCTGTGCGGAAAGTTTGAATAAACTGAGCCAAAGTCCATTTGGATGAATTGCTGTTTTTGGAAATATCAGGAACCGGAGGTGACACAGGATCAGGAGACTTGCCGCCTTTGAGATTTTTTTGATGGCATTCGTCGCACCCTTTAATTTTTATCAGATACGAACCATATTCAACAGAATTCCCAACTGTGGGTGCGGGAATATTTTTTGCATTTTCATGGTCTATCATGTCGTAATTGAACATATTACCAAAAAAACCAGCTCCTGCCATCGCCTGACTCATGTAAGTAAATTTACGTTTTTCAAATGTTCTTTCTACTTTAGGCAGAGATTTTAAAAAAGCTATCAGACATCCCAGATCGTAATCACTCATATGAGATAATGACACACTGGGCATAATCATCAACTTATTGCCAGACTTATTCAATCCATGTCTTATAGCTTTTACATAATCCATGTCTGTATATTCTTCAGTTTCGCTTCCTTTTGCTCTGGTCAAATTGGATGACGGTAATACCCCTATATTTGGGTCATCAAAAAAGACTTTACCTGCAAGATCGACTTCGTGACATGATCTGCAATCTACAGATAATATTCGTCCCCGTTCGATAGATGCTGAATCTGTCGGTATGGCAATCTGCTGAGGTTCCAAAACAATAACTTTTTCGAATTCTTTATTAAACTTGGATGAGAAAAACCAGGAAGTGAGTAATACAACCAGCACAAAAGCTCCAAGTATATAAGCGATCCATTTTAATACCTTTTTCATTGGATAATTATTTTGATGATGAATAAATCTATTTTTAGTACACACTTAATAAAAAATCTCAAATATCAAATTTAGGCAAAGATGACAGCAAATTATAAAGGCATATTTCCCATTTGTTGCAATTGTACTTATCTAAAAAATAATTGTTGGAGGCATCTAATAGTTGCCTGAATTTGACCGTATCATCTTTTAAATTTTTTAAATCCGGGAAGGTAAATGCTGATTGTCCCAATCCAATATTGAGATTCAGTAGCAAACAAAAACCTGCAGTTAAATTCTTCACAATCAGGATTTTTGTGAAAAAAAATAAAAATCAAAATTAGCAATAATATTGTAAATAACTATAATAATGTTATTAATTATCACTTATATAGACGAAAGTATAATTTTACTTTCGTAGCATGGACAAATTACCATATAAAAAGTATAAGTTGAGTATTTAGACTTCCTGTATCTGGCTTGAGTTAAAACCTATAGGATTGAATCCTGAAGTGGGTGTTTTTTGTTCTTCATCGTCAAAATCTTCCCATTCGGTGATATCTTTCAAGAATGCCTCCATATGTCTGATAATAAATGGAGACTGGAGCTCGTCTGGTCTGAGTATTTCCAATGATTGTGGTGGTTTGGGTTGACCATAACCTTCTATGTGCGGGCTCATGATCATGACCATGATTTTGCCATTGAATAATTGCTGATACATCAATGATCCATTGGACTTTATCATGGTTCGCTTTACGCCCGAATCTTCTACATTTTCTGCGATTCCACTGCTGGATCTGCCAAGATCCAACACAACAGCTTCGAGATTTTCTATATTGTCTCTGACTTCTACTTCCGCTCTTTTTAGATCTGCTTGTTTGAGGATTTCTTTCAAGGTAGTGACAAGCATTGGTTTGACTTCATTGTGCCAGGCCTTTCTGTATGCTATAGTATTATCGAGTACTTGTCTGTATTTGTTGATCTTGACTATCAAAGTGCCTATATCCATCTTGATGTTTATATTAATGATTAATGTTTGCTAGTCAATAAAAGATCGAGACTGGTATATTTGAGTCCAAATCTTTTGCTGAGATATTCATTGGTGATACATCCTTTGTAGGTGTAACACCCATGTCTGATTCCTTCATTTTGGTATAAAATATTATCAAAATGAAGTTCGTTTCCCATTTTCAACAATAGTGGGGTGATGATATTGCTCACAGCCAGAGACGCAGTTCGGCTGACTTTGGAGGCAATATTTGGGACACAATAATGTATGACCCCATGCTTGATGTAGCTTGGGTTTTCGAGAGTTGTCATTCGGGAGGTTTCTATACATCCACCCTGATCTATACTGACATCTATGATGACAGCGCCATCTTTCATTTTGGAGACCATCTCTTCAGATACTATGATAGGGGTACGTCCACTTTTCGAATGGATGGCACCAATGACCACATCGGCACTGGTCAGTTGGTACGCCAGATATACCGGATTGATGGACGAAGTGTGCAGGTGACGTCCTACGACATTCTGCAAGCGCATCAACTTGGTGATATCATTGTCAAATACCCGAATAGAAGCACCCAACCCCATGGCCACTTTGATCACAGACTCTGCCACTACCCCTGCGCCCAATATGACAATTTTGGCAGGTGGAACTCCCGAAACACCACCTAACAACATACCTCTGCCGCCATCTCGGGTATTATTAAGATATTCTGCCGCCGTCAGGACCGCACAAGTACCTGCTATCTCGCTCATGATACGTACGATAGGATAGTTCCCGTCCTCTGACTGTAGGTATTCCATAGCAAGTGCGGTGATCCTCTTTTTTTTAAGCCTCTCGAGATAGTCGTCTTTTAGGACCGGAAGTTGGAGCGGTGAGATGAGTATTTGATCAGACTGCATCATATCTATTTCTTCGGAGGTAGGAGGGGCAATTTTTACCAGTACCTTCGACTTGAATACCTGCTCCTTGTTGGCAGTAATTTCAGCACCTGCTTCAGAAAAATGATGATCAGTAAAACTTGACTTTTGACCGGCACCAGATTCTATGATGACTTTATGTCCGTAGCCCACCAAGGTTCTGATGGAGTGCGGCACTAGTGCTACTCTGTGCTCGCTGAGGATGATTTCTTTGGGTACTCCGATGGTAAGAGACTGAGATTTTCCAGCCACTGCAAGCGTTTCTACCTCTGTTTCGTACTGACCGACAGTAAAAAAATCAGAAAATATGATAGGATTGTTTTTTTTACTCATAATGAACCATATGGGGTGACAAATCTAAGTTTTTTATTTCAATATAACGAAACAAATGATGCACGATCACATGAATATTCGAAAACATTAGACGGATAACTGAACTTCAATTTTTCTTTGATGATGATCAATTAATCCAATATTGATAGCATAATATGGTTCTGACATCAAAGGATAGATGATATCAGGCCATTCGATAAAGCAATACCGGCCGCTAAAAAGATATTCTTCTATGCCGATATCAATAGCTTCATCGGTGTCTTTGATCCTGTAGAGATCCATGTGATATATCAGTCCATGATCGGATGTAGGGTATTCATTGATCAACGAAAAGGTGGGGCTGGTGACTTCGCCATGATATCCAAAGTATTGACAGAGTGATTTTGTTAGTGTGGTTTTACCTGCGCCCAATTGCCCCGTTAATGCAAAAATTTTGGATGCGGTGCTTTCATGCAGAATTTGTGATGCTATCAGAGGCAAATCATCTAAAGTCTGGCTAAAGTAAGTTTGTTGCAATGGGATTTTATATTAATTTGGAGGTAATAAGAATAAAGTAAGAAGTAAGAAGTATTGATAATTGCTCTTCATTTTTAAAATAAAAGTAATTAATGATTGAGGATGATAATAACTTTGAATATGTTTAAAAAAAATATTGTTGATTTCATTTGACACTCAAAATTAGTCATATTTTATCTTCTTAAAATCAATTTTGGCATTCATCTACCTCTAGCGATCGAATATTCATTACTTTATTAGTACTTTTGCACACTTTTTAGACAAAATATCACCGATGAGCCTAATAGCAGAGCTACAAAAACGAAAAACATTTGGCATCGTATCTCACCCAGATGCTGGCAAGACTACCCTCACCGAAAAATTATTGTTGTTTGGAGGAGCTATCCAGGAAGCAGGAGCTGTCAAATCCAATAAGATCAAGAAGCACGCTACTTCCGACTTTATGGAGATAGAAAAACAAAGGGGTATATCCGTAGCCACTTCTGTGATGGCCTTTGAGTATAGAGATAAACAAATCAATATCCTAGATACCCCAGGACACAAGGATTTTGCAGAAGACACCTACAGGACACTCACCGCGGTAGATAGCGTGATCGTAGTGATCGATGTAGCTAAAGGAGTAGAAGAACAGACTGAAAAGCTGGTCAAGGTTTGTCGTATGCGAAAGACACCGATCATCGTTTTTATCAATAAATTGGACAGAGAAGGAAAAGATGCTTTTGACCTATTGGACGAAGTGGAGACAAAACTTGGTCTCCATGTGACTCCACTGAGTTGGCCGGTGGGTATGGGTCAAAGATTCCAGGGTGTATATAGCTTGTACGAAAAAAATCTGATCCTGTTTAGTCCGCACGGTAAGCAAGAAGATGAAGATATATTCAGAATCAAAGATCTAAGTGACGATCTCCTGACTACTAAAGTAGGAATTAAGCCAGCAGAAGAGCTCAGAGATGAAATCCATACGATTGTATCAGTATATCCTAAGTTTAACCGCGAAGATTATTTGTCCGGTGAGATTTGTCCGGTATTTTTTGGTAGTGCTGTCAATAATTTTGGAGTCAGAGAGCTATTGGACTGTTTTATAGATATCGCTCCCAATCCCCTTCCCCGAGACACTGAAGAGCGAAGGGTCACGCCTGAAGAAGAAAAATTTACTGGTTTTGTGTTCAAAATCCACGCCAATATGGATCCAAAACACAGAGACAGAATTGCTTTTTTGCGCATTTGCTCTGGTACTTTCCAGAGAAATACCAATTATTATCACGTCAGGCAGGGCAAAAATATGAAGTTTTCCAATCCTACTGCATTTATGGCGTCCAAAAAATCGGTCATTGACGAAGCTTATCCGGGTGATATAGTAGGTCTTTATGATTCAGGAAATTTCAAAATTGGAGACTCCATCACTGAAGGAGAAGTCCTTCACTTCAAAGGCATACCTAGTTTCTCTCCTGAGCAGTTTAGATTTGTCAATAATACCGACCCTATGAAAACCAAGCAGCTCAACAAAGGGTTGGATCAGCTGATGGATGAAGGGGTGGCTCAATTATTTACCAAAGAAGATAATGGGCGTAAGATCATAGGCACGGTCGGGGCACTACAGTTTGATGTCATACAATATCGTCTCAAACACGAATACAGCGCCTCATGTGATTATGAGCCCGTACACCTGTACAAGGCATGTTGGATCAGCTGCAAAACCCCCCAATCACTCAAGGAGTTTATATCCAGACGCAAAAAAGACCTCGCCAAAGATACGGACGATCAGTTGGTTTTTTTGGCAGAGTCAGCCTGGACGCTGAAGATGGCCCAAGAAAACCACCCGGATGTACAGTTTCATTTTACAAGTGAGTTTTAGATTTGAACAATAAATATGATTTTTGTTTATAGAGTCACTTACCTTCTATTTTATTTAATCAATGGATAAATAAAGGTTAATACATTTGGACAAATTGTCAAGTTTTAGGCAAGAGAAAGATGTTCCTATATATTCACCCAAAAATGATGAAGAATAATTACATTGCTTCCATTTCTTGGGTGTGGAGATTTTAAATATGCTGAATCTCCAATTAAAATACTTGATAATTTTTCTGATACATCCCAGTAGAGGCCATAATGATCAGTTTTGCCATTAGATAAAATTTGTATTTTATCATTTATCTTGCTCAAATGTTTATTAAAAGTATCTGATTTTGAATATGCCAATATACCACACTCAGGTAAGTGCTTAGCTTTATTTGGATCTCGATGACTCAAGCCGTGCTCCAATTTTTTGTATCTCTTAATAGCGGCATACTCTCCTGAAACATAATCTGTTGGAGGTAAAAATTTTGCTTCAATACAAAATATGTAATGTTCATCATTTGCCTTTAAATAAATACCGATATCAGAAGACCTTCGATTTGGTAAAGATATTTGGTTCATCAATCCAAACCTACTCTCTTTATTTTCATTAAGAAAATACTTTATAAATGTTTCAGTGTAATGATTTTCATCTGACATGTCGAATATATCTCTTTTGAACGTTGACGAATCTACAAATTGGGGAACCAAATTATTAAGTTCAGTCAACAACTAATTCAAATCATTTTCATCAGAAGATTTATTTTGAGATAAATTTTTAAACGGAATGTTAGACATCAAAAACCATTTTGTTTGAGGTCCATAAATGTATCATCAGCATCACGTAGTGCTATAGATTGTAGCCAGTATCTATTTGAATTAGGCTTAATCAAATAGACAAAATCAAAGCCATCTTCGTGGTCATAATATCGAATTATTCTTTGATTACGAATTCCTTTATTAGTTTGAATATTATCAAATAATGTGCTCAAGTCAATTGCAGTACTATCTTGTATTGATTCTGCCAATTGACCATTTTTGCCAAAACCGAATTGACAAACTATATAAGTGGGATTTATTTGTATTTTACCTATTTGCCATGAATTGTCATTTTCAGCGTAGGTTTCATTTAAAACACTACAAAATGTCAAACCAAATTTAGATAAATCTAGTTTTTCAATAGGTTTATTAAGGATGTACCCATCTTTTTTAAAATTAATGTCTTTTCCTAAATGACGATAAAAATTCAATAAATCAGAGATTACTATATATTCACTATCAGAAGTTTCTAAATATTTATCATCTATTGGATAAGGTAGAATGTCTATATCTTCCTTTACCATGGAAGTTTCGTGATAGACTAAGGCTTTCGGGCTATTTGCTAAAATATAGGCTCTATAAAGATCTGATGTTTTTTTACTTTTATGGATTCTGTCATAAATCCCATAAAGATTTTTTTTATCATCTTTTGGTGAAGAAATTCCAACAAAACTACTATTAAAACAAATATGATCATCTATAAATGTCATAGGAATTTTTGACTTTCCCACCACAAGTTGAAATACTACATGTGGATTGACAAATAACTCTTTATTTCTTATTTCCACAAACCCCTTTGATTTTTCTGTTTCAGTTTTGTACTCTCCAAATTCATCAAATGAATTTGAAGTTATAGTTTGATGTCCCGTAATATAATCAGCGGGTAATTTTACCTTATTTTTATGATTGGATATATAACCAATACTATAAATCCATTTCTTATTGGTTTTTTTTATAAAATCTTCCAATGTTTCCAACAAACTCAATCGATACACCAAATGGAACAATCGCCCTCCTCCAAGTAAATTGGTTTTCCAAACAAAATGTTTTTTATCATCGACTGCAATCTCCCATTTGACCTGATGTTTGTCATAATAATCTATTTCAAATCGTATCTTATGTTCACTATAAAATTCTCTTTTAACAACAATATGTTCAATTGATTGAAATTCAGATTTTTTATTATTTATAAGTAAAGAAATGACAGGTGTATCTGCACTTTTATGAAATAAGTTCCTTCTTAGATGCGTAAAGTCATAAATTCTTTCAACTGTATTATTAGTAAAAATATTTCTACGAAAGTTATGTGCAGGGTCATCTTTTCTATATAATAACACATTGGAAGGAATGATCATACAAACTTTCTGCCCAAAATATAATGCCGCTTCTAAAAACTTCAATGATAACTTGTTGCCTGGTACTGTCTTACCAAATAGTTCTTTTACATCCTCATTTGTGATTTTACCTTTTTCTGTTTCATTAAAAGGAGGATTGCCTATGACTAGATCAAAACATTCATTAGTCTCCTTTGCTCTCTTAGCCCATTCGATAAAATTCTGACCTCCTATTATATTTTTATCTCTAAGGTCTTCAAATTTTAAATCATTCCAAATTTCTTTAGGTGAGAGTATATCTAAAAAAGCTGTAGTGAGTCCAAAAATACTGACCAAAGCAGCAACTTCTTCAATATCAACCCCAAAAATATTATTTTGCAAAATTTGTTTTGCCGTTTCTTTATCGGGATAGGCAATAGATTTTGTTTTGTTCCAATGATTAATTGTCCACCATTGCAACAATCGTTTATAAGCAGCAACCAAAAAAACGCCTGAACCACATGACGGGTCTAAAATCCTAAATGACTGATTTTCAAATAAGTGAGCTTGCTCTAGCGGCATAGCCTCGTCTATCATCAAATTGACTAAATGTAAAGGAGTATAAACTACGTCCTTTCGAACTTCTTCTTTTCTTTTTGCCTCGGCTTGTATGAAATTTTCGTAAATCGCACTAATCACTTCAGCTGGTAAGTGCTTGAAACTATATTGCTTCCAAAAAAATCCCTGTTTAGTATTGATGTCAATATTTGCACTTAAAAAATCAGCAATTGGATTTAGATTGGTTTTTTCAATTTGATTTTTTTCGTCAATTGATAATGTGTCAAAAATTTTACCATTAAATATTTGTGATAAATCTTCTAAAATTGCTAAACATTTACCATGCCTTAAACCTTCTTCAAATGTCTCAGTACCTAAATTATACTTTTTGTATATTGCTTTTAATGTGTGCTTACCATTTTCATCTTTTATATCTTCTAAGAATTTTATCAAAATAGAAGTTATTAGCAATTTGTCTATTGTAACTGGGCCAAGTTGTATATTTTTATTATTTTGTAGTTGTTGACGAGTTACCATTAAGTAATCCAATAAAAAATTATACGGATTACTATTGCTGTCTATTTTATTCTGAAAGTCTTTTTGCTCCCAAAAACTTCCACTTCCAAAAAGATGTGCTGAAAATTTAGCTGCTTCAAATGATTCAATGGTAGAAGAAGCTAAGCGTAGTAAATCGTTATCAAGAGTTACTTCTTTATCTATTCGTTTCGCTGGTTTTCGCGCATTAACAATGTCAATTCTTGTTTCTCCAAGGAGAATATAAATTTCAGTATTTCCAGCACTCCATAGTTCTGCATGTAGTTTTTTATGAAGTTCGGAGTTAAAAAAACTATCTTTTATATTAAAAACACCTACTGAAGGTATGGATTTGTAAGGAATATCATCAATTTCGTTTTTGTATAATCTTCTAAACAATATAGCATCAGGGACAACACAAAACTGTTGTATTTGATCTAAATATAATCTTTCTGCATTGTTTTTTGCATCTTTTATATCATGTACTAGCCCATTTTCTTCAATGTAACCTAACGCAATTAGGAGGCTATTGAAATTAGGATTGTACATTTTTTAGAATAATTTAGATTTCTGGTTAAATCAAAACACAAATATAAGTGATTCATTTTAATTAAAAGTATTTGCATTCATCTCATTATAAAGGACATTTTCTATCTTTTAAACATAAAAGTATTAAAATATTTTACACATCTGTACTATCATCATACAACTCATAATCCTGATATCTAATCAATTATTTGATAGTAAATGCCTTTTGTTTTGGCTGATACCGATTGGTATCAGGACAATATTAATCGGGAGATTGCTAAATCGTTTTACCATTGGACCAAGCCAGTGGCAATTGAAAAATGCATATTTTTAGCAGCACCAAAATTTACGAGAAGTCATGAATTCTGAAGCAACTTCATAAAATAACTTACAACTTTTAGGTGAAACAAATATGTGCGTTAGGGGTAGAGAGAAGAACGCTTAACCACTTCAATAACCATGCATCATCACTGCCGCCATCGTCGCTATACCTTGTGATAATTTTACGAGCAATAGATTTTCGTTTTCTGCATGTTGGTTGTTATCATAATTGACCACAGGTATGGTGATGGGATAAGTTGACATGACTTTTTCGAAAAGATATAAAGGTAAGCTACCTCCCGCTGAAGGCATCAATACTATTTTTTGCGTAGTCGTCTTACTGACTGCTTCAATTACTTTTTGTGCTATAGGTAGGTCCATAGGTGTCCGTTGAGCTGGATATCCTTTACCTTTAGATATATAGATGATATTGGCATAGGTATCCCTTTCTTCATCGGTTGGTTCTTCATAGACGATGTGATATCCCATTTTTTCGATATGGCGTTTTACACTATTTATTTGACCATCTACAGTATTGCCTTTGACGAGCCGCAGATCGAGTGCTACTGAAGCAGTAGCTGGTATGATATTGCTGGCGAGCCTACCAGTATTAGCGGCAGAGATGCCATTGATATTGAGCGTAGGTATCGAAATGATGCTTTCTAAAAAACCCTTACCTTTCGTTTCAGTGACGGCAAATCCCAGTTCCTTTTGCATCGCTGGTCCCGGATCATGGAGGTCTGCAATGGCTTGCTTCTCCGTTTTACTCAGTGGTATGACATCATCATAAAATCCATCTATCAGTACACGCCCTTCATCATCTTTCATAGACGCAAGCAGACGAGTGAGTTTGTGAGCAGGATTGGGTGCCCAGTTGCCATAGTTGCCGCTATGAAGTGGTCGTTTTGGGCCGTACACTGTCAGATGCATGTTGACGTCACCTCTTACGCCAAAAGTGATTTGCTTCTGTCCCGAAGCAGGCATGGGCCCATCACAAATGATCCATAGGTCAGACTGGAGGATAGATTTGTTGTGCTCGAGTATGGCTTCGAGATTTACTGAGCCGTTTTCTTCTTCCCCTTCGAAAAAGAACTTGATATTAATACCAGGGTTCAGCTTACTTTCTTTGATGGCTTGATGTGCTTTGAGAATACAATATACTCCAGCTTTGTCGTCAGAACTGGATCGGCCATATATCCTCCAATTGGGGTCAAATTGTTCGTCTATTTTTGGGAAAGCCAATATTTTACCTCCTTTGTCCAGTCTGTCAGAAATAAATACAGGTTTGAATGGCTCCAATCCTCGCTCCCAATTATCCGGATTGACAGGTTGACCATCATAGTGCGCGTAGAATATGATCGTCGTTTTGGCTCCCGGCTGCAGTTTTTCTCCATAAACTACAGGAATGCTTTTTTTGTCCTTATCATACAACAATCGGCCTTCGATGCCACTTTTTTTCATCAAGTCAAGGATAAACTGGGCATTCACTTTCAATTGTTCTTTATCGTTGAAAGTATTGGGGATCGAAAGAAATGAAAAATAATCTTGGATGATCTGATGTTCATTTTGCTGATAGTAAGCATCAATCTTTGACTGACTTTGACCATGTATCAAGCACGGTGCCAACGACCAGAGGGTAATATATGCAAACCATGGGGCAGAAAATTTAATTTTGAGTGACATTATTTTTCTATTTTACGATTTTTTACTTGAATTCAAGAAACAAAAATAAGGATTCATACATAAAAGCATCTTTTTTCTACCAGATGATTTTAAATCATTTTGCTGGATTCATTATTAATCTCTTTATGGTTTTTATTTATTTTAGATCATTGAAAACACTCCGATCAAAGATTATTTCTATCTTTCGCACTTAGAAATATGATTAAAGATATTTAGGTCAGATGTCAAAAAAGAAAAATTTATTCATCGCTTTTGAGGGTATAGACGGCAGCGGCAAGAGTACACAAGTGCGTTTGCTCTCTGAATATCTGACATCCATTGGACACAACGTATGTACTACGGCTGAGCCTACAGATAGCCCTATCGGACGTATGATCAGAGATATATTTAATCACAGGATGGAAGGAGACCAAAGGGTCATTGCTGCTCTTTTTGCTGCTGACAGACTTCATCACTTACTCCATAGTCAGGATGGTATTCTCAAAAAACTTGATGATGGATATACGGTCATCACTGATAGATATTACTTTTCATCCTATGCATATCATAGTGTACATAATATAGATATGGAGTGGGTCATCCAAGCCAACTCTATGAGTGCCAACCTATTGAGACCTGATCTGAATATATATATTGATATCAGTCCAGAAGTCAGTATGGAGAGACTCCGAAAGGACAGGGACACTTTGGAGATGTACGAAACCCTACAAAACCAACAGAAGGTGTACGAGCACTATCAGATGGCTTTTGAAAGGATCGGTGATGTAGAAAAAGTATTTTTTACCGCAGGAAATAGAAATTCCAAGGCTATCGCAATGGATATTCAGGAGGAGATAAATGCCATTTTACAGGACTTGAAATAAAGGCGTGTATCCTATTTTTATGTTAAAAGACATTCAGTTTTTTTAGCTCGTATAGAGGATGGGGTCATCTAAAAATAAAGGATATTAATATCAAATGTTGGAGTGCCCCCAAATAAAACGACTCACTTCATCATCCTGGACCATCCAAATCTTATCAGTACTAAAAAACCAATAAAAAAGAGGATAAACTGATAAAACGGCATATATGTGAAAACAAAAATATGGGTCTTCTCCAGTATCCACATCATGCTGATGATCACCGTAATGATAAAAAACAAGGTGCCTATCTTATCAAATCCCGGCACCACATTGAGACTGACATTGCGCTTTATGAGCCACAGAGTCACCAACATACAGAGGATAGGTAAGATCTGAGTAAATAAATTGGTCTCCATGATGGGTTGACGCTCGAACAAAAACATGTAAGCATTGAGTGTCAATGCAAATATCCCAGGAATACATGCAAAGTAAACCAAAAAAGTGTAAAGATATTTCCAGGGAGATATATGACCTTCACCCTTGCCAAAGATGATCGCCAGAAACGCAGTGAATGGCAAGGCAAAAAAATAAAATAATACGATAGATGGTTGTTGTGATACTGCTTCGAAAAACTGTCCTAAGGTCATGCGCTTGGTTTTGACGGTAAAAGTAGGCTTTCATTCCGAATACTTATAGTCAAAAAGATGTTAAATTGAGAATGACCTATAAAGATTATCTGATCTCCCCGTCCACTACGATTCTTTCCGGATGATTGGCCAGTGCCCACATAGTGTGAAAGATCATTTTGCCGGTCCTGGCCATCAAATCAAAATCTATTTTTTCTACATCATCTGTGGTCCGGTGATAATCAGGATTCGTACCATTGAAAAAGAAGATCGCAGGTATTCCTTTTCTTGCAAAATTGTAATGATCTGATCGGTAATAATACCTATTGGGATCGGTCTCACTATTGTAAGTATAGTCAAGGATAAAGTGAGAATACTTATTATTCATATCCTCGTTGATACGATGCAGGTCAGAGCTCAGTCTGTCCGAACCAATCACATAAATAAAATCCTCTCCTGAGCTATACTTTTCGTCTCTTCGTCCTACCATGTCTATATTGATATCGACGATGGTATTTGCGAGTGGCACGGCAGGGTTTTCGCTGTAGTACTGTGATCCCAACAACCCTTTTTCTTCACCACAAAACCACAAAAACAATATGCTTCTATCTGGCCTGTTGCCTTCGAATACCGCTTGTTGACATACTTTAGCCAACTCAAGGAGGGTGGTCGATCCCGAACCGTTGTCATTGGCACCGTTGAAGACTTC
>JBATLS010000125.1:0-7798 GCA_049289435.1 Saprospiraceae bacterium
GGCTTGGCCAAAAGTACGTCACAAGATTTAGAAAACCTGTCTTTTCTGGCATAGTTGGCACGACCATCTACTATGATGGTTTTCCAACCAAGTATATCAGCCATATCGGCCAAAGGAATGACATCATTGCCAGCTCCGGCTATCACCAAAGTCATTGGTGGGGGAATAAATTCAAGAAAGGCTGTCATTTCTTCTCCATCTCGAGCCACATCTATCCAGACATTTTGTTTATTCTGAATGACTTCGGCAGCATGTGATTGAATACTTTCCGAATCAAAAAGTTGGGGTAGGTAGCCATGTATATTCCCATCCTGGTCGATAAAAAACTTTGTACCTACGTCACTTCTCTTTTTATCTTTCCACGAGAAAAAAGTAGCCATGACCGTATTTTGCCTTTTTTGATAGATAGATTTTATGATTTCAACGGGATTGATGTGGTATTTAGGGTCAATAGGTTCTATTAGTATTTGAATGATCCCATTGCAACCAAGACCGATCCCAATGATGGCATCATCTTCATCCATTGTATCATATGTGACAAGGGCAGGAACTTGTGCATTGATGACAAGCAGTGCTTTGCGCATAGCATCTCCTTCCAGACAACCACCGCTGATAGCTCCCGTAAGATGCCCATCCTCAGAGATCAGCATTCTAGCGCCCGGGCGACGATACGACGACCCTTCTACATGAACTACGGTGGCTAAAGCTGACCTTTTGCCATTCTGCAACAATAGATCATAACTGTTTATGATATCTCTTTTTTCTTTCATTCAACTGTATTCGAATCCTATACTAGTGCCTTATCCGATGATTTTTTGCTCGCCCATAAATGGTTGCGAATAATATCTTTTGCCTGTGGCTTTGTACAGCGCATTTGCCATAGCACCTACGATGGGAGGATTGACGGGCTCTCCCAAGCCGGTAGGATCAATATTACTCTCCACAAAATGCACATCAATAGATTTTGGTGCTTCCTTTTGTCGGATCAGTCTGTAAGTATCAAAATTGTTTTGTTGTGCCACTCCATCTTTTAGTGTGATGGCACTGTACATACTGTGACCTATTCCATCCACCACCCCGCCTTCTGCCAGATTGGTAGCAGCATCAGGGTTGACTACGATTCCACAATCTATAGCCACAGTTACTTTTTTTACTATTGGAGTATTGTCTTGCATCTCCAGATCAAGTACTTGGGCTACATAGGTATTGTGGCAAAAATAAGCTGCAACACCTCGATGTAATCCATTGTTTTGAGAGCCCCAACCTGATTTTTCTTTGACAAGTTTTAGTACGCCGGCATATCTATCAGCATCATAATCATTTTCTTTACCGACAGGAGAGTCTTTGGCCTTTTGTAGCATTTCCAGTCTCCACTCTATGGGATCCTTACCCATCAATTCAGCCAATTCATCTACAAAAGCTTGCTCTGCTCCTGCAATGAAGTTGGATCCGGGTGCTCGGAATGCGCCAGTCGTGATGTTAGATGGTATTTCCCACTCTTCTGCAAGGTAATGATCTATCGCTCCAGCGGGAAATCGATTGGCTGATAAAGGACTATCCTGAATACCTCCAGCATTGACATGGAAGGCAATCAGGTTTTTATTTTCATCCAAGGCAGCTCGATATGTAGCCTGGTATGCAGGTCGATACACACCACTGGACATATCATCTTCTCTGGTATAGATCAGTTTGATAGGAGCATTGAGTTTTTGGGAAATAACCGCCGCTTCCATCAGGAAATGACCGTATAGCCTTCTGCCAAATCCGCCACCCATTCGAGTCATTTTGATATCTATTTTTTCTAGTGGAAGTCCAAGACGTGCTGCAGCCGATTTTTCCATAAATTCCGGTGTTTGGACAGGACCTACCAACTCTGCGCTTTCGGAGGTGACGTGCGCAAAAAAATTCATAGGCTCCAGTGTATTATGTGCCAGAAATGGAGCAGTGTATGTGCGCTCCAATACCTGAGAAGCGGTTTTGAATGCAGATGCTGGATCACCGTCTTTTCTGACTACTTTGGCAGATTTTGTGGCGATGTTTTGCATGACTTCCGTGTGATTTTCAGTATTTTCAAGTCCTGCAGGGGTGGTGACTTCGACAGTTTTACCCCACATATTTTTTTCCTCTATGGTCGTCTTGATGGGTTCCCATTCGATGGTTAACGCCTTTTTAGCATTCATCACTTCCCAAGTAGTCTTTCCTACTACTACCACCAAATCATTGAAAGTAATAGTATCCAACCCGCTTTTTATAAAATCGTCATTATAGACATTTATTTTGAAGACATCTTGGATGCCAGGCATAGATTTGACATTGGAGTCATCATAACTCTTGAGTTTCATCCCAAAAGCAGGTGGATGTACGATCATAGCGATCAGCATGCCTTCTTTTTGATAGTCCAGACCAAACAATGGTTGCCCTGTGACGATCTTTTTACCATCTACATTTTTTCTAGATGTACCGATGATTTTAAAATCTTTGACATCTTTGAGCTTGACTTCTTTGGGTACAGGTATGTTGGCTGCAAGTGAGGCCATCTCTCCATATCCTACTGATTTTTTGCTCGCTTGATGGATCAACATTCCGCTTTCGGTGGTGATTTCGTCCACTGGTACACTCCATACCTGAGCAGCCGCTTCTATGAGCATATGTCTGGCTGTTGCTCCTGCCATACGCAAACTTTCCCAGCCCTGCCTGATGGCCTGACTTCCCCCCGCCAATTGTCTGGTGAAGAGGGCAGTATCTAAGGGTGCTTGCTCCACGAGGACGTTTTTCCAGTCAATATCCAATTCTTCGGCAACAATCATCGGCATCGAAGTTTTTACATTTTGGCCTATCTCAGGATTGGGGGACATGATGGTGACTAGACCATTTTCTCCTATTTTCAGGTAACCATTGATTTTAAACCATTCTTTTGGCATAGCTAACAGGTCGGAGGCAGAAGGCTTGCAAGATGCCAGCCAACTAAATCCCAGCATCATACCACCTCCTGTGAGGGCTGTTGCTTTGATAAAAGAACGTCTGCCGAAGGATATTTTTACAAGAGTCATGATTTTATATTATTTTCGAAAATTGAAAATTGAAAATTGTGTTAACATCATTTTTAAATAGATTTAGCCGCAGTCTTTACTGCTTCTTTTATCCTGATGTAGGTGCCACACCTGCATATGTTGCCATTCATTGCGGCTTCTATTTCAGTATCATTGGGTTTTGAATTGTCATTTAACAATGCAGCAGCAGTCATGATTTGGCCTGCCTGACAGTAGCCACACTGAGGTACGTCATGAGCCAACCAAGCCTCCTGAACTGGGTGATCACCCTGTTCTGACAATCCTTCGATGGTAGTTATTTTTTTATTCCCTATAGCACTGACAGGCAATACACATGATCGCATTGCTGTACCATCCAAATGAATCGTACAAGCTCCACAAGAAGCGATACCACAACCGTATTTAGTACCTACCAGATGGAGATGGTCTCTCAATACCCACAATATCGGTGTGGTAGGATCGATGTCTAAAGTATGGGACTGTCCATTAACCTGAAGTGTGAAATTTGCCATAAATCTGGTGTTGTTTATATTTTAATGAATCGCAAGCAAATATAAGTATTTTTTATGATAAATCTGTATTCGATCTGAATATCTGCCTTAATGTAAAGTTTTTGTTTCTATTTAGGTCATCCCCTTGAAATACCCTCCAGCCTACGGATTCAGGTCAAAGGTGCAATATTCACCTTGCGAAGCTAAAATTTAGCGGAGCAACTGATTTTGCAGTGGTTTTGGGCTGTAATAGGAAATTCATTATAGATTTTTAGGTGATATTAATATCTCACATTGTACAAAGTGGCTTACCTATTCCAATTCTTTCGCCCTTTCAGGGCTAATTTGTTTGATGATTGATAACGATGGGTTGCACCCATCGTTGGCATATTTCGCCCTTTCAGGGCTTTATCGCTTAATGATCATTTTTGACTGATATTGATCATACCTAAACAATTACAGGTTTTTGTTACTTTTTTCGATATAATTGTCCAGATCTTTTAATGTATCAATATCTATGCTTCCTTTTGGGAATGAAACATACGCCACTTTTTGTGAAAATCGACTAATAACACTTTTTGCACCTGTGCTGGAGTCTATGTCCTTCAAATAGGTAAACATATCTTTGTGGAATAGTGTAGGAGGACCAGAAGATAGCTCATAGCGACAGTGGACTATAGGGGTCTTAGATGTGATGTGTGTCTGGATGATGAGATCAAGCAATGCAGTATTGAGATATGGCTGATCGCTGAGCGTAAAAAGGATGGCCTCTATATCCGGCGCCAAATCAAGTGTTGACCTCAACCCAAACTTGATGGAGGATGACAAACCATTTTGCCAATGAGGATTGATTTTTGTATGAATATCTTTTGTGTCCATCTGTGGTATAATATCGGCAGCATATGCACCCAGCACCAATATTTTTGCATCTGCACTACTGGCACTCACTGTATCAATGGTTTTTTGTAGTAATAATTCACCATCAATATTTAGTAATTGTTTGGGTCTTCCTAAGCGGGATGACTCTCCGGCAGCAAGAATGACTATGGCTATTTTGTACGCATTTGACTGATTCATGGATGCTGGTCAAATATACATTTTAGATACTTAGGTTAGATAATTTTTAGCAACACAACTTTTTGCAGACATCATTTTTTACGATGCTCGCAGACCGTTTTAGTACATTTTCCATACATATTGAGGGAGTGGTGAGTGATCTGAAATTCCAGAATTTCTCCCATCATTGTTTTTATTTGTTGGATACGTGGGTCACAAAATTCCATCACTTCACCACAGTCCAGACAGATGATGTGATCGTGTTGCTTAAAGCCATAAGACTTTTCATATTGTGCGAGGTTTTTACCAAATTGATGCTTGGTGATGAGATCACAACTGACCAATAGTTCCAAGGTATTGTAAACTGTAGCTCTACTTACCCTATAATTTTGGTTTTTCATGTGTATATATAGTGCTTCTGCATCAAAATGATCCGTGCGTCTGTAGATCTCTTCCAGTATGGCGTATCTCTCGGGAGTCTTGCGAAGTGCAAACTTCTCTAAGTGCGAAGAAAAAATAACTTTTACTTCTGATACTATTTCTTCCAATTTGTCTGGTGCACTGATCATGGTGTTATTTTCATTTGTATGTACGGTCGGTTCTTACTACGGATGAAATACCTGGCAACTTTTCCAATGCTTGTACAACCAGATTGAGTTGGTCTTTGTTCATGACGATGACGCCGATGCGCCCCTCATAGTATCCTTCTTTACCCTCCATAGAGAAGGTTTTGATGTTGACACCCAGTTTATTGGACAGTTCGTTGGTGAGCATCTGGATGACTCCTGGTCCCGAGTCAACCCCTGTCACGAGGAGTTCGACTACAAATTGCGAATTGGCCGAATCTTCCCAATCTGCTTTCAATACCCTATATCCATAGTTGGCTAGAATATGAGTAGCATTATTGCATGATGTCCGATGGATCTTAAGTCCTTGATTGGCAGTAAGATATGCAAATATATCATCACCTTTTACAGGGTTGCAACAAGTAGCGAGGGAATATTGGTACATGTCGGCTGGCTCCCCATTGACGAGTATATTTGATCTGTTGGCTTTTGCTGGTCTTTGTATTTTTTTGAGATCATCGCTAATGGGGGCAGTCTTGTTATCTGGCTCTTCTTCTTTTTTAAATACTATCCTGCCATTCTCAATTTCATAATTTTTTATGTCAGAGATTTTTACATCTTCATTGGTCAATGCAAAAAAGAAATCGACCCTATTGCGGAAGCCCAATTGCTTGGCGATGATGTCCACATTGTCTTCAAAGTCCAGTTTTAGGTTTTTCAATTTACGCTCCAAAGCTTCTTTTCCAAACTCTCCCGCTTTACGTTTTTCTTCCTTCATGGCAGAGCGTATCTTGGATCTGGCTTTTCCCGTCACCACCATTTTCAACCAGTCTTCATTGGGTTTTTGATTTTTGTTGGTCATGACTTGTACCTGATCTCCATTGTTGAGTTTGTATCCCATGGGCACCAGCTTATTGTTGACCTTGATGGCTGATGCATGATATCCGACGTCTGTATGGATTTCGAATGCAAAGTCAAGTGCTGTAGCCCCTTTAGGCACGATGCGCATATCCCCTTTGGGCGTAAACACATACACTTCTTCGCTAAACAAATTGGTCTTAAAGTCATTGACAAATTCCATGGCGTTGGCATGCTTGGTATCGAGAATCTCTCTGATATTGTCCAACCAATTGTCATAGACATTTTCTTGCTTTTTGATGCCTTTGTATTTCCAATGAGCAGCAAAACCTTTTTCAGCTATTTCGTCCATCCTTTCCGATCTGATCTGTACCTCGACATATCGACCTTTTGGGCCGATCACAGTAGTATGTAGGGACTCATATCCATTTCCTTTAGGAGTAGTGACCCAGTCCTTGAGTCTTTCGGGTATAGGCTTATATACATCAGTGATGATCGAATAGATCTGCCAGCAAAAACTCTTTTCTTTCTCTACAGGTATGTCTATGATGATTCTGACAGCAAATATGTCAAAAATCTCTTCGAAAGCGACTTTATTTTGTTTGATCTTATGATATATAGACGAAATAGACTTAGACCTGCCTTGTACTCTGAAGGGTACTTTCAGGTGTTTTAACTCAAGCTGGAGTGGTGCTATAAATTGCTTGATATACTCATTGCGCGCTTGATCAGAATCGCTGAGTTTTAGACTGATCTCTTCATATATCTCAGGGTCAGTGATCTTGAGGCAAATGTCCTGAAATTCAGTCTTGATATTGTACAACCCCAATCTATGTGCCAAAGGTGTATATATATACTCGGTCTCTGCAGCAATCTTGAGTTGTTTGTGTTTCTGTTTTGCCCTTATTGTACGTAGGTTGTGCAATCGATCGGCCATTTTGATCAGAACCACTCTCACATCGACGACAAGTGTGCTCAATACTTTTTTGAAATTTTCGGCTTGAGGGCTTTCGACATTTTCGATATTGTAGGTGCCGTCCAATTTGGTCAGTCCATCTACGATGACAGATACTTTTGGACCAAACTCTTTAGTGATCTCCTGCAATGTCACTGGGGTGTCTTCTACCACATCGTGCAACAAAGCACAAATGACCGCCGTAGGCCCCAGCCCTATCTCTTCAAAACAGATTCGTGCCACCTCAATAGGGTGAAAAATGTAAGGCTCTCCGGATTTACGTCTTTGATATTTGTGGGCATCGACAGCAATATTATAAGCTTTCTCAAGGTAGTTGATATCCTCATCTTGAAGACTCGGCTGCATCACCTGAAGTAAGGCATCAAATTTTGACCTTACCTGCTGTAGTTCACTTTCATTTATGGCTATACCTACGGGCATATTGTATTGGAATATAACTATTGAGCAAAGGAAACAAAAATACAATTATATTTTGAATTTGGGAAGATTTATGAATGAATTATTGCAATTATTTTGTAATAATGGTGAAAATGTCTCAAATTATCAGTGGCTTGCCTTGATCCATGCTGATTCAAATGATTAATTGGTATTGTACTTACCCTTCTCTTGCCTTTACTGAAAATGCAAATTCTACATAGAATGATGATCTTGCTATAAAAATTAAACATACCCTAAACTGTCTCAGAGATACATCCAATGCAGTATCCATCATTTTGGGTATTTATTTCTGAGATATTTCCCAACCAAGTCTGTTATTTAGGGTGTATCCCAAAATTTCACTTTTATGCAATTTCTTTTTAG
>JBATLS010000126.1:0-2813 GCA_049289435.1 Saprospiraceae bacterium
AACTTGTTCCAGGTGAAAATTCACCATATGCATCTTTTAAGTCCGTAACATTGATTTTTGGACCTTTACCATAGGTCAATACCTCGTTGATTTGTTTGTCTGTAAACTCACCATACTTTTTAAGTGCTCCTACTATTTGTTTGTTGTTCGCAATATCCTGAATACCGTTCTTTAAATAGTGATTCAAGCGTTGATACTTTTTAGCTTGTGCAGCTGGCAACTCGTATTGACCGTCTGGGTCAACAAAATATATTGGATTATTAAAGCCAAAACGATATGGCGACCAGCCTGGTGCTTTATGTGCTAGTGGGTCAACCGAAGCCCACCTCCCCACCGCACCATCATAATACCTAGCTCCATAGTCTAACCACTTAGCCTCCTACTTTTAGAAAGCACTTAGATTGTCGCTTACCCCTTATAAAAAATCCACTTTGCCAATTCTTTCATGCTTGCTTTTTTGCCGTACATTAGTATCCCTACTCTATAGATGCGTCCTGCAAGCCAAACCAAAAGTATCGTAAAAATGATCAGAGAGACTACTGAGATGACGATCTGCCACCAGGGTGGCCCAAACGGCAATCGCACTGGCATGACGATCGATGAGATGAGTGGTATCATACTGGACCATACGGCCAGACTGCTGTCTGGTGCATTGATGGCGCTGAAGCCGATATACATCGAAAACATCAGTGGCATCATCACGGGTAAAGTCAATGAGCCTGCATCGTTGATATCCTCACCTACTGCTGAACCTATGGCGGCAAACAAGGCAGAATATGCAAAATATCCCGCTAAAAAATAAAATAACGTGAGTGGTAAAATCAACCACCAGTTCATAGACTGGATCTCGAGAAATACCTGAGCAATCTTATCCTGTGATGTCAAAGAGATGTCGCTCATATCTATATCACCTGTGTTGATATTGCCCATATCTCCAGGGTTGATACCAAATATACTGGCGGCTACAATATATATGATCGGCATGAGAATCATCCATATACCTATCTGTGTGAGCCCCACGAGTCCTACTCCCAAGACCTTTCCCATCATGAGTTCGAAGGGTTTGACAGATGATATGAGCACTTCGACGATGCGATTGATCTTTTCTTCCATGACGGATCTCATGACCTGCATACCATAAATCAGGATAATAAAAAACATCGCATATCCTACGATACCTCCTAGTACAGAACTAACGGCTGTAGTGATGGAGCTGATCTTTTTGTTTTCGAGGATGGTAACAGGTAGTGCCGTCACATCGGTGTCCAGGCTTTTGAGGGTATTTTCATCAATATTGAGTTTTTTGAGTTTGTAGTTTCTGATTTTTTTACTGACGGCTCTTTCTATGGAAAAGGTCTCGTCCATGGCCAGTTGACTATCAGAGTGATACTTATACACATAGCTGGTGGCCATAGAGTCTTTGAGTTCGGGTATCTCGAGGATACCATTGATTTTTTTGTCTTTATACAACTGTATCTCCTGATCGAGGGTTTGGTTGCTGAACTGAAAGACTAGATTGTCTCTACTGCTCAGGTCATTGTCCAACAATCCACTGGGATCGAGGATGCTGATGACCTTCTTTTTGTCAGATCCTGTACTCATGACCAGCACCACTGCCGCCATAAATACGACGATACCGAGCGGTGCTAGGAGTGTAGTAAGGATAAAGGTTTTATTTTTTACTCTGGTGAGATATTCTCTTTGAGTGACTAGCCAAATTTTATTCATTGCTTGAAGATACTTTTTTTATGAAAATTTCATTGAGTGTAGGCAGGATTTCATTGAAACTGGTGATGCTGACATTATTTTGTATCAGGTGACGGAGCAAGTCATTGGAACGATGTTCTTCTGATAGTTTGAATGTGATCTCCTGACCCTGATTGCTTATGATGCCATATCCCAATTGTAGTATGTTGTCGGGCATTTGCCCTTCATATTTGACACTAAATATATGCTCCTTAAAGTCATTTTTGATTTGAGCTACGGCGCCGTTGAGAATGATTTTTCCTTTGTTCATGAGGACGATATCTTCGCAGATTTCTTCTACTTGTTCCATCCTATGGGTAGAAAAAAGGATGCTCGTACCATTCTCTTTGAGTTGGTAGATCTCATCTTTGATGAGATTGGTATTGATCGGATCAAGTCCGGAAAATGGCTCATCCAAAATCAAAAGCTTGGGCTCATGTACCACAGTCGCTATAAATTGTACTTTTTGACCCATACCTTTGGACAGGTCACTGATTTTTTTGTCCCACCAACTCATGATCTCAAATTTTTCGAGCCAGACCTTGAGTTTTGCTTTCGCATCTTTTTCTGAGAGCCCTTTAAGACGGGCAAGATATAACAATTGTTCGCCGACTTTCATTTTCTTATACAAGCCCCTCTCTTCTGGCATGTAGCCTATTTCGTTGGGGTGAAGATGATTGAGAGCATCACCATTGAGCAATATCTTGCCGCTATCCGCAGCAGTGATGGTGGTGATAATCCGTATGAGCGATGTTTTACCAGCACCGTTGGGCCCTAGGAGTCCAAATATAGAACCCGCTTTTACATCAAAACTGACGTCATTGACTGCAATGTGATTATGATAAGCTTTTACTACGTGTTGTAGTGATAGTACGTTCATTAGTGATAGATTGATCTGTGGCAAAGGTAGTAAAATGGGATAAAGAATGATCAGGTAATCGACCAATTATGAAAATTTTTATATGATGGGAATATAATGGCATTGCATTCTTTGAATGTAATAAATTCCTTTGCTTACAATCTGAGATTGCAAGGCCATTTTTGGATTTTCACTATTAGGGCTGGAG
>JBATLS010000127.1:0-1630 GCA_049289435.1 Saprospiraceae bacterium
CATTTGCACCTTCACCATAATATCTAATCAACCCAGCCTTTAACGCTTGATTGTGTTCAGATGAATGGTAAGGAGTTTTTGCCCTCTCAATGATTTTAGCTTTTTCAGAAAGCTTTTCAAGCGATAAATCTAAATTTGTTTCAGCATCCATTACTTTGTAAAAAACTTGTCTCTGTGAAATAATTCCATTCTCATTTTCCCATGAATTCAGTGTTTTATGTGATACAGTATTGGCTTCAGCAAGAAATAGATCCAAATCAGAAAACGAATTAAAAACAAGGTAATCAGACTCATTTATGACACGAACTGAAGGATTAAAAGATGAAGAACGTGTATCAACAAATTCTTTATGATCGGCTGACGTTTCAAGATTTTGATCTTTGTTGCATGAAGCGATAAATAGCCCAGAAATTAGAATGGCTACAATATAAAATAATTTAAAATTTCTCATAATATTATATTTTTATAAAGTTTAAGGATAATGAGTTTTCACTCATTTTGATATATTTTACTCCTGATTTTTTACTAACCAAGTGGTATCAGTGAACACTCTTTTGTAGATGTCTCATCTTTTAGCTACTATTCATCATTTGATTTTTTTGACCGTGCTGTTCCGTCAGCAACCACCGTCGTGGGGAAATCCCACTTTGATAGCTGTCATCTATTTCAGAGCAGACTTTTCTTCTCTACGTGATGACAACGATAAGGTCTATGTACCCGACCAAACAGCAACTGCCCCTTAATTGCCTACTGACGATCTGACTCTGAGCGTCTATTTTGATATTGTCCGCTTCTATAGAGACTGTTTATTCATCAGTATGGCTGTTCAGGTCGCACGATGCTACTGATCGTGATACAAATTACCATAGTACATGTATTGAATACTTCAGATAAAACCTTATCTTTGCCATCGTACTTCCGTGTACACCTGAGAGTCTGCAGCTCCTGCAGGGTTTATCCCGTTATTCGGGGGCATTGATGCGGGCTCTCTTTTCTTCCTATCCTCCGGAGATAAAAAGATATCTGAGCCCAAGCTCCATTATTGATCCATGTCAATGACCTATTATCTTTACTCACTGATATCCTCTTGACACCAGTATTATTTACATTTAAAACCACCAGAGGACTGCTTTTGTATAAAGCAATCTACCATTTGTTCACCCATAAATGCCCTGCATTCACCTTTGTATAGAGGAATTGATAATCTAAAAATATTCCACCCAGACTACAAAATCTAAAAAATCGATGCTACCCGTGCCTACTATACCTTATATTGTGTACCACCTTGCCCAAAAACGAACCACTCACTCATACCGAAATATATCTTCTCGATCATATACAGAAATATTAACAATGATCACTAGATCATAAATCTATGCAAAATCAATCATAGCATTCCTTAATACTATGCATACACAACCAAGCACATCAGCCAAAGACTGAGACAACTTGACAAATCTTCAAGTGTAAACAATGTCATATGACAAAGTCAACTTTCAAATATCATTATTGATCAAAATTTACTTACGACCGTAAAAAAAACTTTGTATCATCCGACTTATTCCAACGAGTACAACAATTTATATTTCTTAAGTTCCTAACACTTGGTCAATCTATCTTTGTGGGTGGT
>JBATLS010000128.1:0-2863 GCA_049289435.1 Saprospiraceae bacterium
CCATGGTTGACAAAAAATGATGTTTACTAGACTTCAACCATTTTACCAACTTAGGGCCATGTATGGTATCTTCGTATCCATAATTGCTATCCAAAAAAGCTATCCTTTTTACATTGTTTGGTATTTGGCCTTGTGCCTCCAGGTAACTGAATATTACTCTGCCGCCACCACTGTGTCCGTTTAATATTATCTCTGGTTTCCACGCTTGAAATATTTGTGACATGTTTTCTACCATATTTTTTGTCTGGACGAGATAATCATGTGTTTGGGCTTTCCATAGAGGCCAACTCTTTTGTTTCGATTCCAAGTATGCTACTACAACGGTTTGATGTGTAAGAATCCGTCTCAAAAATCGTGTTTGTGCCCCTATATGTTGGATTTCAGTGCTTTTAGCCCCTGTATCTTTTTGCCTTCTGCCAAAAATATCTTCAAATGTGCTTCCATTCGGCAATCCATATAAAATCAATAAAACTTTGTCCCGATTTCCAAATCCTTTGGTGGGTGCATTGATGACAATACGTGCATCAGGAGTTAGATTTTCTATCACCATCTGTTGCTCATCAAATGATCCGGATACCTTAAATCCCGGTAGAAGTTGGGAGTAGATGACTGAAACCGAGCAATAAAATATCAATACTGTCAACCACATCGTCATATATGGGGAACAAAAGATGAAGTTTTGGTCAACAAATGTGGGATGCATTTCATAGGCTGGTATTCAATCTATGTTTTTATTTTCCCTTGTAAAAATAGGTCGATGGTCTCCCCCATACGCAAGATTTTAGTATCATCATTGGGTGCACTGTAGATATAGGAGAGTACTTTTTTTACCCTTTCTGTCGAGAGTGAATTGAAAAATCTCCAAGCTTCCGGCTCATCTTGGAGACATTGCAAACATTCGTCAGGTGGCGTTTCGGGTTCGCTGTCCAAATAGAGTTGGATGGTCAATTTGTCTCCCACATTTTTACCTATAGTCTTTCTGATTTTGGCATTGACTGGGCACATCAATGTACCATCTCCCATCGGCATGAGGTTAAATTTACTAATAGGATAACCGTCGATGTGTCCTTTTACTTTTACAAATCCAAAATAGGACTTTCTATCCTGCGGTATCTCAGGTATTTTAGCATAAGTCCAACCACCTTTGCCCGGAAATTTTTCTAAAAGATATTCCTTATTTGTTAAACTTACTTCATTTTTTATAAGCATCATGCAAGCCTTTTTTTGCCATAATCATTTCTTTGACTTTTGCCAATCTTCTTTGTCGGGTATCTTCTCTTTTGGCTTCTGATATATATTCTGCAAATTCCCTTTGACAGGAAAGCGAAAAACTATTCCAATTTGAATCCAATTCAGGTGCATCTTTTAAGGCAATTGCAAGTTCTTCGGGAACAACCAATGGCTTTGGGGCCGATGAATTTTTAATTACAATCCCATTTTTAAAATTTTCGATCGATTCGAGTATATACTCAGCAATAGGAGCTTTTTTGATACTTTCGGCATCGGTAAATCTCCATTGGAGCATGGCTTTAGTCTTGCCTTCCTGAGCATTCATCAGGTGCCCGAACTCATCCTTAAGTAAGCTACCCTGAAAAAACCAAATACCTGCATAATCCTTAAAAGCAGCGAGTCCAACTACATTTTTACCTTGCCAGTCATAACATGGGGCATTCCATTTTATAGACTCTTCCAACTCTGACGACAGAGCGATCTCTCTCAACATCCTGACTTCAGTCTGCCAGTAGTCGAGATGTTGGATATAATCTTCTACATCTTTGGGTCGGTGCATGATATTTGTTTTAATTTGCCATATGTAACAATTGATAGCTGATGACCATTGTTTATTTTATTATTGTTCAAGTTATTGCTTTTAAATTCTTCTAAGGAGAAGATTTGTAGTGTAAATATAGCTACAAATGTATGATTTTTAAAAACGCTTTCGGTCAATTTTAAATTATCTTGACAGATTTCTTCCTTATAATAAAAATACCTTTATTTTTGCACCCTGATTGACGGCCCGGGTGCTGAAATTGGTAGACAGGCATGTTTGAGGGGCATGTGTACAATAGTACGTGCGGGTTCAAGTCCCGCTCCGGGCACACATCAATTCCTATTTGATGATTATCAAGAATTTTTTAATTTTATTTTTCCTGGTATGTGGTGTGGTCTTGACTGAGATGCGGTCTCAAGATCATACAAGTTTCATAACTGGTGACTCGTCCGATGTAGTCGTTCCTGCGCTACCTGCTTACATTCTTGCTGGCGGAGGTAAAGACAATGATTTCGCTATGAAGTGGATGCTTTCCAGAGCATCAGGCGGCGATGTACTTGTGCTGAGAGCTTCCGGCTCCGATGGGTACAATGAGTACTTTTACAAGGAGCTAGGCATCAGTATCAATTCAGTGGAGACCATACTTTTTAACAATAAGACAGCTTCGTCAGATCCATACATCATCAGAAGGATGGAGGAAGCTGAAATTATTTTTATAGCCGGAGGTGACCAGGGCAAATATTATGACTACTGGAAGGACACCCCGGTAGGTAATAAACTTGCTGAAATCATCCAAATGCGCAAAAAAATCATCGGTGGTACCAGTGCAGGCATGATGATATTAGGTGGGGTAGTGTATGCACCTGTTGGTGATGGAGTGAAAAGTGAGGAGGCATTGGCCGATCCTTATCATTCGAAGATCGAAGACATCAGATATGGAGCTTTCGGTGCTTCTTCGATATTTGACCAGATGATTTTTGATTCTCATTTTGACAATAGAAACAGGTCAGGCCGTCTAATGACATTTTTGGCAAGGGCGGCTAAGGATAAATCAACAAGATTGAGAGCGATTGCGTGCAATGAATCTACTGT
>JBATLS010000129.1:0-6387 GCA_049289435.1 Saprospiraceae bacterium
ATGACGTTGATCTTTACACCACAGTAAAAAATATGATTGAGGTGCCAATAGAGATAAAAACAGCTTGAAAAATATTTGGAGAAAATAAATACCCGAAGATATAATTTATTTAAACGCTCAGACTAACTATTATGTAATTCAGATTGTGTACTCTCAACTGTAGGATTAAGGTATTGATCAGATGAATTCCTGAAATCATATTTTAATAACCTTCTTCCTTTTTGATTTTCCCCCGATCCACACCTCAATGATATACAATCCATTAGGCAATTCAGATAGGTCTAATGGGTCTTGTGCATTAACGTCTGCAATAGTTTTGATCATTTTGCCATCCATTTGGTATATATTGACCTGATCAAGGGTATGTTTTGCATCAATATTTAGCAGCTCAGCAAAAGGATTAGGATAGATGGTGATGTTTTTTAGCCTGTTCTCTTGAGTGGAAGATATATTCTGCACCACAAATTTCCCAATCGCAACACATTGGTTTTTATCCGTAACTGACACCTGATATGCTGCAGGACGGAGATTTCGGAGACACAGACCATTTTGAGTGGTATTGTCCCAAAGGATAGTATAGGGAGCGAGGCCTCCTGATGGCGAAATACAAATCTCACCTGCACCAGATGCATTGATATCATTTTTGATGGCGGGATTCAGTTTTATGTCTGACTGCGCTATGATCACGATTGGATTTATTTTTATCTCACAGTTGTTGGCATCGACGATTCGACCAGAGTATATCCCGTTGGGTAGTTTGCTGATATCCTTGCCAGAGTATAGACCACCATTCCACAATATACCTAATGGCAATTGACCTCCACTAATCAGTATATTTATTGCTCCTGACGAATCATAGGTACAAACATTATTACTGATTTGATTGACCGAATAGGTAAATGCGGGTTTCTCTATGATGGGTACGACATTAGAAACTCCAGTACATCCTTCTGCATCTGTGACAGTGAGGGTGTAGCTTCCAGCCCTGAGTTGGCTCACCGAATCGGTCCTGACATTTTTAAAATACTGAACTCCATGACTCCAATTGTAGTCCAGAGGCATTTTACCATTGGCTACCTGAGCAGTGATGACCCCTTTGGCATCCATAAAACAAAGGTTGGACTGTATCAGGGAGATAGATATGTCGACCGGAATATTGATATATGGGATCGAAATATTTGCAATGGTGGACTTGCAACCCAACTTGTCATAAGCAGTCACAGAGTAGGTGCCAACACCCAGATTGTCTAGTTTTGGTGTGGATAGATCGGTATGCTTCCATGCAAAATTATTGCCGTCATTACCACCTTTAGTGCTGAGCTTGATTGATCCATTTTGTCCAAAAATACAAGATGCTGCCATCAGGCTATCTGTAACTAATTCAAAAACGAGTGGTTCCTTTATATTGATCATTGGGGAATTCAGGCGACATCCGTTGGCATCCGTTACAGTCAGTTGATAATTGCCCGCTTTCAGATTAAATACATCATCAGAAAAATCAAAATTATTCCATAAAAATGTATATGGAGCTTTGCCACCCGATATTTTGGTTTTTATGGATCCATTAGATTCGCCAAAGCAACGTACATTTTCTGCACTTAACACATCAATTTTGATGCTGTCAGGTCTGATGATATCTGTCTCAAATGTATTTACACATCCGTTTTGATCCGTGATGGTGCACAAATATTTTGCTGGGGACAGAGAATCAATCTTTGCCGTAGTGCGACCAGTATTCCAACTGTATGTATAAGGTGTTTGTCCATTGACGGTGATGAGCTCTATTGATCCAGTGTTTTGACCAGCACACAAAGGTTGCTTTATCCCTTTTATATTGGTCACGATGGCCGATTTTGATGCTACCGAGATCTCCTCAAGTACAGCAAAACACCCACTTTTGTCTGTGACTGTCACTCCATATTTTCCCTCAGGTATGGACAATAGGATTTCGTTTGTAGTTCCATTTGACCATTTGTATTTATAAGGAGGATTGTCTTTATTGTGCGCAATGTTGATTCTGCCATCAGATTTTCCTTGGCATGTTGCGGCGATGATCTCTGTTGGGATGACTGTAAGACTGGTGACGGCATTGATTTGAAAAAATTCACTTTTCAATATACATCCGCCGTTGTCTCTCACTTCAGCAAAATAAACTCCAGCTGAGAGCGAATCAATAGATGGACCCATTTTTCCATTATTCCACTTAATGCTATACGGTAGTGTACCCCCTGATAAAGTGATATTTATACGACCATCAGCTGATCCATTACAAGATGGATTGGTTAGGACTGGTATTATTTTTATTGGATTAAAGTCAGGACTATCGTCTGTATTGCCATTGCAGTTTTCGTCGATTGCATTGCAAGGTATTTCGGTAGCATCGGGATGGATGGTAGCTTTTAGGTCGTCGCAATCTCCAGCTTTAGCACTGTATCCCATAGGGGGAGTTGATGCACAGATTTGGATTTTGCCGGCTTCCGAACCATATCCATCACCATCCTCATCTGGATAATAAGATGACAATCCCGAGGAGACAGTTGACTTATAAAATGTAATTTGATCCAAAGCAATATCTCCCAAAATACCATTACTACTCGCCCCCACAAACCTGAATATCGCTCTATTCTTATCAAATTTTTTTAAGCTCAAAGTTGCTCTGTTCCACTGATCTCCCTGATCTCCATTGACCATAAAAATTTCTTCCCAAATATTGCCATCATCTAAGGATATTAATAATTTTAGTGACATGATATCAACCCCATACATATGGTAATAAAATGACATATCACACTCAGATGGATTGCTTTTTACATCTATACAGGAGGACTGTAAGATGACTGTATTAGCATTTCCGCACAGCTCTGGATTGTTTTCGATATAGACATATTGGAGATCACCTTTGACATCTCCAGCCGGACCAGTATTGTCTGTATCCGTCTTACCTCTCCATAGTATCCAGTCTTGTGGTCCATCATCTTTGACGTTAAACCAATTAGGACTTTGCATCGCACATTCGACCGCACAGCCTGCATTGCATATGCTATAAGTATCAAAACTCTCTGCAAATGAGACGCTTTCACATGTGGTGGATCCTTTGATAAAACAACTTTCATTCGATTGTGAACTAAATTCACAAATCGACAATATTGAAAATTCATAATTTGTATTAGGAGACAATTGATGGAAGGTATATTTATTGTCCGTGCATTCTACAAACACAGGATCTTGCAGTTGCCCATCTTTTTTGACCGAAATTTTGACAGTATTACAGATATCAGTCCCTTTCCATGATACTGATATGGAAGTTAGGTTGGATGAAGTGATTAAAAAATTCTGTGGAATCAAACATTTTTTCTGACTAAAGCGCACATTAAAATAATGCAAAATGCCGGCATCCTTCAGTGCCCGATCAAAAAAAATCAGTTTCCAGTATCCTTTCGAAAGAGTGTCCAATGCTAATGCTTCAATATCTCCGTCTGGTTTGAAAATGCCAATGTATGGTGGTTTACTATTGCGCAGTTCCTGACAAGCATCAGGAGAAAAGGTGGTGACTTTATTGCAGGTAGTATCATTTATATCGCCAAAATCATCCGTCACTGTACCGTTGTGATTGGACAAAACCAATTGCTGACCTTGCGGCGTCTCCAAGATAATCTTCAGGTCGGCAGGCCAATCGTGCTCAGCGATGAGATCCACTGCTAGTAGAAAAACATCCTTACCTAGTATCCCTTTCTCAGGAATATCCAGCAACAAGGTTTCCGTGCCGTTGTCTTTGAGTGGTATGTTTACACCACATTCTGTCGGTATGGCCAGCACGGTGGTGAATGGTATAGCTACATTCCAACTGCTGGATGAAGTCATAGAGCAAGCAGTACGAATGTAAAGTTCATAAGCTGTGGATGGTTTAAGGTTGGTAAAGACATATTCCGTTACTACGATGAGGGGAGTGGTGGGTATTTCTTTCCTAGGTCTTCCTTTTTCTACCAATTCGAATTCCCACCCCATAGGATTTATATTGATATCGGACCACCTTACTTTGATGGCCGTCGTAGTGCGGTCCGAAAAAGAAAGGGCAAATGGCACCCTACAAGTCTGAGCAGTCAGCTGTGCCCAAAGGAAAAAAGCTAAGAGAAAAGTAATGTAATGCGTATGTTTATGTAGGGCCAATAGGACGATATTTGAATCAAAAATAAGGACTTTAATTTAAAACTGCCCATTTGGCAATAATTTTAATAATAAATCTCATTTTAAACTTGCTACAGTTATGATTTTTACCTTAATATTGGTATCTTTGCAGATTAATTTTAATCATAAAAGATAATATATATAAATGGCTAATAATGAGAGAATTATACCCATAAACATCGAAGATGAAATGAAGGCATCGTACATAGATTATTCTATGTCGGTGATAGTAGCTCGGGCGCTTCCTGATGTAAGGGATGGTCTCAAACCAGTCCATAGAAGGGTGCTTTATGGTATGTCTGATCTGGGACTTTCTTTTGGTAGATCACATAAAAAATCTGCTAGAATCGTCGGGGAAGTGCTAGGTAAGTATCACCCACACGGAGATAGTTCGGTGTATGATGCGATGGTGAGGATGGCACAAGACTGGTCATTGCGTTACCCACTCGTGGATGGACAAGGTAATTTTGGGTCGATGGATGGAGATAGTCCAGCGGCGATGAGATATACAGAGGCAAGATTGGCAAAGATCAGTGATGAGATGCTGGCTGATATCGGTAAAAATACGGTGGATTTTAAGCTCAATTTTGATGATTCATTGGAGGAACCAACGGTGCTCCCTGCCAAGATTCCCAACTTGCTGATCAACGGAGCTTCTGGGATTGCAGTAGGTATGGCTACCAATATGCTCCCACATAATCTTTCGGAAGTCATCGCTGGCGTAAAAGCTCAGATAGATCAACCCGAGATTACGATTGCTGAGCTTATAGAATTTATCAAAGCGCCAGATTTTCCTACTGGAGGCACTATTTATGGTTATGCTGGGGTCGTAGAAGCTTTTGAGACGGGAAGGGGCAAAGTGATAGTAAGAGGCCGAGCCAATATAGAGGAGAGCGATGGCGGTAAAGAAACCATCATCATCACGGAGATACCTTATCAGGTTAATAAAGCAAGTTTGGTCAGTAAGATTGCTGATCTGGTCAATGAAGATAAGATAGCGGGTATATCGGCTTTGCGTGACGAATCAGATCGAAACGGCCTGCGTATAGTGGTGGAAGTGCGCAGAGATGCCATGGCTAGTGTAGTGTTAAGCAAATTGTACAAATACACCCCCCTTCAATCATCTTATGGAGTCAACAATATAGCACTAGTCAATGGTCGCCCTATGGTTTTGAACCTAAAGGATATGATCACCGAGTTTATCAAATTCAGGATAGAAGTCATCATCAGACGTACGCAGTATGATCTGGACAAAGCACTGGAGAGAGCTCATATATTAGAAGGACTCCTGATCGCATTGGACAATATAGATGAAGTCATCAGAATCATCAGACAATCCAAAACAGTGGATGATGCTCGTGAAGGCTTGATGACTTCTTTTCAATTGAGTGAAATACAGGCAAAGGCCATACTAGAGATGCGTCTCCAAAGATTGGTCAGTCTCGAGATAGATAAAGTAAGAGAAGAATATAATGAAGTACTCGCCAAGATAGAGTATTACAGAAGTATATTGGCCAGTGACCAGATACAAAGAGATATCATCAAGCAAGAGTTGGATGAGATCAATGAAAAATTTGGTGACAAGCGACGCACAGATATATCTTATGCAGATGAGGAGATCAGCGTAGAAGACCTCATCCCCAATGAAGAAGTGGTCATCACCATTTCACATCTTGGGTATATCAAGAGGACAAAGACTGATGAATTTAAGCAGCAATCCCGTGGTGGTCGTGGATCGAGAGGAGCCAAAACAAGAGATACAGATTTTGTTGAACAAATGTTTATCGCCCACAATCACAATTACCTGTTGTTGTTCACAGAGCAGGGACGGTGCTTCTGGTTGAGGGCTTTTGAAATACCAGAAGCCAGCAAAGTGTCTCAAGGTAGAGTATTGCAAAACATATTAGCCATGCCATCAGATGATAAAGTGAGAGCTTATATCAAAATCGAGAATCTAAATGACGAGGAGTTTATCAACAACAACTATATTATCTTCTGTACCAAAAAAGGTATGGTGAAGAAAACAATCATCGAAGCATTCTCCAGACCTAGGACCAATGGTATCAATGCCATCACCATCAATGAAGGTGACCAATTGTTGGAAGCCAAACTCACCAATGGTAAAAATGAGATCGTGATTGCCAATAGGGAGGGAAGAGCCATCAGATTTAATGAAGAAAAGGTGAGACCTATGGGCAGAGG
>JBATLS010000130.1:0-10541 GCA_049289435.1 Saprospiraceae bacterium
AAAAAAGCCTGTTCCTCCAGTTATGAAAATTTTTTTTTCTCGAAATTGGTCAATTACTTCTGGGGAGACTAGCTCTGTGATTTTTCGTAAATCTGATCCAACAATATCCTTCATTTTAACGCAGTAATAGTATGGAAAGACTACGCTTTTAGAATCTGATGAAATGAATCCACAACATAATCAATCATCTCATCATCAATCATAGGCGTAACTCCAATCCAAAATGTTTGGTTCATGACAATATCCGCATTTTTTAATTCGCCAACAACACGATAAGGATAGTTCTTAAAATAGGGCTGATGAATAATATTACCAGCAAATAAAAGACGAGTAGCAATTTTGCGCGCATTCAACTCCGTAATCAAATCGTTTCTAGTAATGCCAGCATCATCTTTTAACGTTATCAAAAAACCAAACCAGGATGGATTCGAATTAGGAGTAGCCACCGGTAAAATTAGCTTATCGCTTAGGCCTGCAAGTCCCTCCTTCAATCGATTGAAATTGTGCCGTCTGATTCGAATAAACTCATCTAACTTCTCCAACTGGGCCAAACCAAGCGCAGCTTGCATGTCCGTTATCTTTAAATTATATCCAAGTCGGGAGTAAGTGTATTTATGATCATAACCAAATGGCAAATTTCCTAATTGCCAACCAAATCGTTTTTTACAGGTGTTGTCCTTACCTGGTTCACAATAACAATCACGTCCCCAATCGCGAAACGATTCCATAATTTTCTTCAATCTCCAATTGGTGGTAAATACAGCCCCGCCCTCACCCATTGTAATATGATGTGCTGGATAAAAACTAATAGTGGCAATATCACCAAATGTACCAACATGTTTGTTGTTGTAAGTAGCCCCCAAAGCATCACAACAGTCTTCAATCAACCATAAATTATGTTTTTTGGCAATTCGAGAAACCTCTTCTACCTGAAAAGTATTGCCAAGCGTATGGGCTATCACGATTGCTTTTGTCTTTGGCCCAATTGCCTCCTCAATTTTTGAGACATCAATTTCGTAAGATGGAATTTCCACATCCAAAAAAACAGGCACCAACCCGTACATCAATAGCGGATTTATAGTCGTTGGAAATGAAACAGAAACTGTGATGAATTCATCGCCTGCCTTTAAAGCCCTCTCCCCAAGTTCTTCAGCCGTTAAAGTTGCAGCAGCTACCAGATTAGCAGAAGACCCTGAATTCACAGTAATCAGGTTGTTTACTCCAATGTACTTTGCCAATCTTTTCTCAAACTCAGTATTAAACCTTCCTGTAGTAAAAACACCATCTAGTGCTGCCTCAGTCATTAGCTGTAACTCCCTCTCATCAAATACCTTTCCACTTACAGGAATATTTGATTCACCAGGTATGAATGCATTCCGTGTATATATTTCATCATGGTAATGTTTGATGAGGTCAAAAATCTGTCCTTTTATTTCTTCAGCTTTAGGATTCATTATTAAAATATTTCGCAGCGTAACTTTTAATTTGCTTTACTCGGCTATCATAAGTCTTATCTTCTCCAATCAGATAACCATTGACTGTGTAGTGGATGGTCTCGTCCATACTCAATAGTGGTCGCCAGTTCAGTTGAGTTAGGGCCTTTGAAATGTCAAGTTTTAATAGTTTTGCTTCGTGAGGCTGATCACTATTTTCTTCGGCATCATATTTCAAATCAGGAACAATCTCTTTTATGTATCCAATCACCTCTGACACACTATAGTCTTTACTCAGGGCAGGACCAAAATTCCAGCCTCCGGAAAAAGCAGCCCCCTTCTCATACAATGTTTCAGCAAGTTTCAAATAACCAAAAATAGGCTCAAGCACAAATTGCCAAGGTCTGGTTGCATTCGGATTCCTGATAATCAAATTATTTTTGGCAAAGTACGCTCTAAAAACATCGGGGATTATGCGATGTTCTGCCCAATCCCCACCTCCAATTACATTGCCAGCACGACATGAAGCAACTGTGCAATCTCCAGACTCAAAAAAAGACTTTATATAAGATTTTGTGATTAATTCTGAACAACCTTTTGATGCGCTATACGGGTCATTGCCACCCATTGGATCATTTTCCCGATACCCCCATATCCACTCATTATTTTGATAGCACTTATCACTTGTCACGTTGATAGCCACTTTCACCGAATTCGTTTTTCGCACAGCTTCAAAAAAATTGACGGTACCCAAAATGTTGGTTTGGAATGTTTCAACTGGATCTTGATAGGATGGCAATACTAAAGACTGAGCTGCCATATGAAACACTAATTCAGGCTTTACTTCCTCAAATACTCGATTGAGATTTTCAGCATCTCTAACGTCACCATCGTAATGCTGGATACATTTTGAAAGATGAGTTATTGCAAAATTATCCTTCGAGGTCTTTGGTGGTAAGGCATAGCCATGAACATTTGCCCCTAATTCATTAAGCCAAATAGAAAGCCAGGATCCCTTAAACCCTGTATCACCAGTTAATAGAATTCTTTTGCCTCTATAAAAATCACCAAACAAATCCATCTCTTATTTCCAAATTTTCCATTCAGCTTCTCCATTTCTCCATAACTCATTCAAATCCTGCTTGTCTTTTAGCGTATCCATCGGTCGCCAGAAACCTTTATGTTTAAAGGCCATTAACTGCCGGTCATGAGCTAAGTTTTCAAGTGGTTCCCTTTCCCAAATCGTGCCATCACCTTGTATGTAGTCAAATATAGCCGGCTCACAAACAAAAAAACCCGCATTGATCCAACCCACATCTTCTTTTCTCTTTTCATAAAAAGAATCAACTACATTATTATCAGTAATATTAAGGACTCCAAATCTTCCCGAAGGCTGAACAGAGGTGACCGAACATAGTTTACCATTCCTTTCGTGAAATGCAATTACATCTTCAATATTGACATTTCCGATTCCATCACCGTAAGTAAGACAAAATCTTTGATCTCCAACGTAATCTTTGATTCTTTTTATGCGACCGCCAGTCATCGTGTCATTTCCAGTATCGACTAATGTAATCTTCCAATCTTCAGACTTTGTTTGGTGAATTTTCAATTCATTAGTTCCGAGATCAATTGTTACATCAGACTGATGAAGAAAATAATTAGCAAAATATTCCTTTATAAGATACCCCTTATAGCCCAGGCAAATAATAAAATCACTAATTCCATAATGTGAATAAATATTCATGATATGCCATAAAATTGGTTTACCCCCAACCTCCACCATTGGCTTCGGCCTTAGATCCGTTTCTTCGGACAAACGTGTCCCTAAACCTCCAGCTAGAATTACTACTTTCATGGATGAATTTTTTATCTATTAACCTTACTCCTGTTTTGTCAATCTAACCAATGCAAAAGAAATTGAGTCAAAAATAATGCGCTCATTGTTTTATGCAAATTATGCTTAAACGAAAATGAATCCTAAAAGTACTCTCCAATCTTTTCGAAGTATCTGGAATACAGCTTGAAATAGTTGCTTGAAATCCCATTTGATTTAAGAATTTTTAATATTTGCCTATTAATTCTAAAGGTTACAGAAAAACCCGCTGTACTTTCCCCTCCCAAAGCCATGTTGGTGATGCAGAGGGGCACATACTTACTCTTAATCTTGTGAATCAATAAGAATCTCAAAAGTAAATCAAAATCGGATGAGATGGTGTAGTCCAAACTATAATTTCCATAACTATTAAAACATTCCTTTTTGCAAAAGAAGGAGGTGTGTGCGGGCATAAATCCTCTTAAAAACTTTTTGGGTGTAAATGTTGCAGATGAATAGTAGCGAACAACCCTGTTCCCCTTATCAGGATTTATAAAAGCAACATCTCCGTATATACAATCAATCAAATGATCTCCTTGAAAATGCGATACTACTTCCTCGATTATCTTATCAGAGCTAAATACATCATCAGAATGAAGTAATCCGATAATTTCCCCTGTGGAAAGTTCAATTCCCTTATTAATAGCGTCATATATACCTTTATCCTTTTCAGATACAAAGTGATCAATTCTTTCTTTGTAATTGCCTAGAATATCAAGAGTTCGGTCCGAAGACCCACCATCAATTACAATATATTCAATATCAGAATAAGATTGGGAGAGCACAGAATTGACAGCTCGTTCAATAGTTGCTTCTCTATTATAAACAACAGTAATAATTGATATTTTCATTTGGGAGTTGCCACTTTGGAGAAAAATCTGTCAATAATGGCACATAATGTCATATTTAGATGATTTTGATTCCAATGCTCGAAATGTTCTTTGCTGCTTTGCTTTAAGTCGTCACATAACTCGCTATCATTCCATAATCTTTTAATGCAAGAAGTCACTTCATCGACATTTGTATTATCAAAATAAATCGCAGCATCCCCGAGCTGTTCAGGCATTCCATAAATATTTGATACAGCCACCGGACACTGCAATGCAATGGCCTCTAAAGGGGGAATATTTGTGGGGCCATAGTAAGTAGGCATGATCATGGCTCTAGCTCTTATGTAGAATCCTCCTAACACTTCATTTGGAACATAGTCAAGAAAAGTGACATGCGACAGTAGGCTATTTTCTAAACAAAAATTAAATAGATTCTTATACTCAAATTTTTTAGGGCCAGTAAATAATATTTGAACATCGGGAATTTCCATTTTAAGTTGAATCAACGCATCAAGGAGTATTTGGTGATTTTTATGAGGCCAAAATTGTGCTGGATAAAAAATAAATTTAGACGGTAGGTTCAATTGATCAAAGTAATCCTTGTGTTCGGAATCCTGATAATTGACTATATGTTGGGGGGCAACGTATGGCAACATCTCTATCTTCTCAGGTTTCGAACCATAAGATTCCAAAAACTGATCTTTGCCCACTTTCGAATCAACCAAAACTATAGTGGAATATTGCGCTATAGAATTAAAAAGTCTCTCCCTGAACCTCATTCTTCCCCAACCAGCAGACTCTTTGAATCGAGACTCATATCGATGCATTAAATCGTGCACTACATTTACGGATCGATCTGAAATAAAAACACCAGCTAAATCCTGTGATGGAAAAATCACCAGATCACAATCATAATTTCGTAACGAGTTAATGAATGTCAGTGAATACAAGAATTTCATTACCTGAAATGGTAATCCCAGACCGAACAAAAACTTAAGAAACGCTCTAACGGAAGAATGATACGAAATTTTAATGCTTTCAATTTCGGCAGGAAGGATTTTTAACCAAGATTTATCTACATAGAATGCAATTACTTCATAACGATCACGGGGCAACTTGGTGAGCGCAGTTAATATCTGTTGGTTATACTGAAATGTCCCTCCTGTTCCGTATTCGACATCAATAAACAATCCTACTTTCTTCATTATATTTTTCTGCAAACAGCTAGCGCATACCACGATTTTGTTGAAGGGTCATTCCATTTGAGCCATTCGTAAAAATTCAAAATTTCAAATCCACAGTTGCTCGCAATCAATCTCAATTCATTTTGAAAAAAGAATCTCATGGGATGAGTCTCTTGTAAATGATCAAGATGATTCCGTTTTTTGTCGTATACATTCACATCAAAGTGTACATCCACAATGCACTTATCCATGTCAATTGTTGGCTCAGCTACTCGTATAACCTTAATTGAATCATCTTCCATGTTTTTTACCCTTACAGCGGGCAAGTCTGTCATAACTGCTGGACCATACCAGAAATCGAAAATAAATATTCCGTTTTTATTGAGGTGTTTGTTAACGGAGTGGAATGATGACATTAAATCATCATTGGTGGTTTGATAAGAAATTACGTGAAAGAGCGAAGTAATCGCGTCAAATGTTTCTTCAAGTTTAAAGTTCCTGATATCACCAATGGAGAATGTAGCTTCAGATTTATCAATATTAGCAATAGCTAACATTTGCTCACTTAGATCAACTCCATGAACAGAATACCCTTTTTTGACCATTAACTTTGCATGATTGCCAGTACCACAACCAACATCCAACAGGCGCGAAGTATTTGGGCTAAAATTCTTTATTAAAGAATCTATGTAATCAACCTCCTGGGAGTAGTTCTTGTCCTTATACAAGAGATTATAATACTTGGAATAATCAAAAAAATGGCTCATTGGGCTTGTTGAAAAACTTTCTTCAAATTTTCAGCTGAGTAAACTATTTGTTCTTCATTAAGGGCAAGTCCGCTAGGCAAGTAAAAACCTCTTCGCGATAAATTTTCACATACGGGTAACTTTTCTTCTTTATAAAATTTATATTTTTTTAGTACAGGCTGTTCATGCATACCTAGGAAAAATGGACGAGTGCCTACTCCTAAATCTGATAGTTTATGCATCACATAAGCTGCATCGTGAGGAAAATTATCCTTTAGTACAATCCCAAAAACCCAATAAATGTTGTCAGCAAATTTCGTCTTAGCCAATGGCAATGAAATAAATTCAACAGCGCCTAATAGTTCCTGATAAAGTGAACCAATCCATCTTTTCTTTTGCACGAATCTTTCAATTTGTTCTAGTTGGGCCAAACCTAGTGCCGCTTGCATGTTGGTCATTCTTGCATTGTAACCGAGTTCATAATGAATAAATCTTCTTTCAGGAACAAAACACAAATTACGTAATGAACGACATCGTTCTGCTAATTGTGAATCATCTGTAAAAACCATCCCTCCTTCACCTGTAGTAATATGCTTGTTTGGGTAAAAACTTACGGTGGAGATATCACCAAAACTTCCACATTTCTTTCCATTGTAAGTCTGGCCATGCATTTCAGCCGAATCCTCAATTATCTTCAATTTGTGCTTTTTCGCCAATCTAATTACAGAATCCATGTCCACTGGCAAGCCATAAATATGAACAACCATAATAGCCTTTGTTCTGGCTGTAATCTTATCCTCAATTTGGCCGGTATCCATATTCCAAGTATTGACCTCTTGATCAACAAATACTGGCACACAGCCCTTTTTTAACAATCCAGTAACACATGAAATGATTGTAAATGATGGAAGAATTATCTCATCTCCTGCTTTAAGATCCAAAGCATCTATTGCAATATCAATTGCAATAGTACCATTGCTGACTGCTATAGCGTATTTTCTATTAAAATACTTTGCTAATTCCTCCTCAAATTTCTTAATAAAGGGTCCTTCAGAGGATATCCATCCAGTATCAATGCATTCAATTAAGTATTTTTTCTCATTGCCATCAAGCAATGGTTCATTAACGGGGACCCTCATTAATTAAGTGTTTTTTTGGCTTAAACCTTGTTTTATCATGATCACCAGCATAAGGCCCTTGTTTGACTTCAATCATTTCAATTGGTTCAATAGCTTCAAAACCATGACCTCCAGTCATCAAAAGGATAACATCACCCTCCACAAGAATTCGGCTTTCAAGATATTCCTGTGTTTCCAAATAGAAATCTACTCGTAGTTTTCCCTTTTTAATTAACAAAACTTCCTGCGTATAGTGTACTTCTCTTTTAACTGGATTATGAACATGCGGCTCTATTACTTTGCCTTTAGGGTGGTTCATGTATGCCAATTGCTGAGACCACTCCCCACTTGTAAAGAATGTAATACCAGGTTCATTAAATGAGTTCCTAATTATAATAGCGAACAAATCCTGCTCATGTCTTATTTCCTCTACCATTATTTGAATGGGTTTTGCGACCAAAGAATGCAAAAATAGCTATTTATTATTTCCTCCCCAACCAGAACGGTTTAATGCATAGTCCTTAAAAATCCACTTTCCCACTCGAATTATTTCTGGAACTCGAGCGCATGTAAGTGATCAAATCTGATATTTGCCATGGCAATTTGGATCAAAGCGCATCGACTTTGTACCTGTTCTCTTTTAGGTTCACAACAATAATATTTAAAAACCCCTTATCCTTAGCCAATAGGTATGCTTCCTCCTTATTTATCTCTGCAGGCAACTCTGAATAATATCGCCACGAATATTCTCCCGATGGTAAACAACCCTTCCAGTATAAGCCATTGATCATTGCTATCTCAGTAACTGCTTGAATGTAAAAAGCTTCACTGCAATCTTTAAATTTGGGCAACGATTCAGGGTCTTCACAAAAAATTAATGAATTCCTCTTTACTTGAATCGGCAATCCGCGCAATTCCTCTAACAATGGCAAATTTAGACCTTGAATTTGCTCTCTAAATAAAGGTGATGAATAAGGCGCCAAACTACTTTTGAATATACTTCTCATTCCACTGCCAGATAACTTCCCCCCCTTGAAATTCAAGCCATTCGGCTGAAACGGATAACGCTCGCCATACATCAAATCTGCTCTTGATTCAACATTCTGTTTGATAAAAAAATATGCCCCCCTGAATACTGATTCTCTAACAAAATAAAAAGATAGTATAATAAAGAGAGCCCAAACCAATTTCTTATTCTGTCGGTATCTATCGAAAAACTTCTTCAGCAGGAATGGAAAGAAATGTATCAATGCTATAATGGATAACCAACTTTGAACATCTGCAAAGTACGCAGCACTTCCGCCTTCTATCTCAATTAATAGTCCAGGAAGTATTCCAATGACAGCAGCAAATATTATTACTTCTGGCAAAATATATTTTCCTGAAATGAACTCATTGTAGGTAATGGACATTGAGTTTACTGCCCTTTTGTTTTGTTTTAGTAATTCAATCCTTTGTAAGGCTTGCTCTGTCTTTTTCTCTCGCACCAACTCTCCTATTTCTTCGTACATATTTTTTTTCCACAAACCGGAACTTCTCTTTATTTTAAACAGAAAGACATAGGTTATAATGAAAAAAAAGAGCCAACAATAGTTAAGTAAAAAATACACGAACAAATTACCCTCTACGTAGTATCGGTAAAAAGATCCAAATTGAATCAAAAATGTTTCGTTTCTATTAGATTCAACTGTAAGGAAAACAGTTACAAGTATGGCAATTGTTGATAGTAACAAAGACAACTTGATTGCTTTGCCATTGAGGTATTTTATTCTTAACACTACATAAAAGAACAAAGAGTAAAGGATTATGCCTGTTGATACTTTAGTATACCCAATTAGCATTATCCATACAGGGATCAAGAGTATGAGGTAAGGATTGACCTCCTTTTTGGAATTCCTTTGAATTGAACTTAAGAAAGGGCTGTAAAGGGAAATAAATAGAAATAAAAGTATTAAGCTCAAACAATAAGACTCACTCAAAAAATGATTATTCAAGTAGGATAATGCGAGATATTTTTGCCCAATGGGATTACTCACAAAACCACTTAAGACGAAAAAAAAGATGAGAAGACTAGTTATAATTCTAAACTTATTTGGCTCCTTCCGTAGGTTAGAAAATGCCGCATAAAAAAAAGATTGAACAAATAGGGGTATAAAGAGTACCGCGTATGTTGAATTGTAGAATCGCATAGAGCTTACTTCGCATAGACTTCCAAAAGCTGCAAATACATAATTTGATCCTGCATGATACTCTATTGGCACCAAGCCAAATAAACCTGTTGAAGTGACTTGATAGGTTTTTATTAAGGAAGTAATATTGGTTAGGTATAAAGTATCAATATGAAAACGTCCAAGCGGAAAATACTCAGGTGCTAAGGGATCCAAATAATAATTGGTGGTCCATAAAATGGAAATTATTTTTAGCCCAATCAGAAAAACGAGCAACAGTCCAATGAACCCCAACTGAGACTTTGACCTATTAAATTGTCGCAGATAAAAGAAAATAGAAAAAAAGGCTGCTGGATAAATAATAAATGAAAACTTGAGATCGGTAAAAATCGACAACCACCCAACCAAAAAAAACAAAACCAGAATGAGAATTTGCGAAAGTGCTCTAGGTAAGTTGCTAACTGCTGACAATGCTCTCGGCAACAACAATATTGAAATAGAGAACAATAAAGGGAGAACATTTAATTCATCATTTAGCCCCATTCGCGCTAAAGTTCCTACCACATATATTAGAAAAGCGATAAACAGGGAAATGGAATCAATAACTCTTGCTGGATTCTCCTTATTTAGGCTGTCACCTGAATCTTCCAATAACATTCTTAGACATTTACTTATTTCAAATAATTACTGTTTTTAATGATAAACATATTTTTATTTATCTATAATTTTACTCTGATTGTGCAGCAAAAGAATTTTGTTTCCTTTTAAAAATCAAAGAAGTGAATTTAGGGAATTTCGTATATAAAAATATATTTATATACAGATTCATCATGAATCTCCTTTACTTTGGTAAGTATAAGAAAAGATTTAGTCAGGTGATCGATCATCTAAACAATCTTCCATTGAATTCTCAGATTCTGGAGCTATGTTTTGGGGATACCTACATTGCGAAGTACTGCAAAAAAGCGGGGCATGAATGGAGGGGAATCGACATAAATGAGCGTTTTGTCAAAAACGCAAGGAGAATGGGATATAATGCTTTTCATGGCGATTTAACTTCCATCAATGATTTTCCAAAAGCATCTGTGTGCATAATGATTGGGTCGTTATATCATTTTCACAAAGATTCATTCCTAATAATAAACAGAATGATGAAATCCGCGAATATGGTTATCTTCTCTGAGCC
>JBATLS010000131.1:0-2929 GCA_049289435.1 Saprospiraceae bacterium
TCTTTAAGGTACAGAGTCAAAGAAACGTTATTCTCATCATTGCCGATGACTTGGGTGTGGACTATTGTGGATGTTATGAACGCGGCCTGGACACTGTACCCATGCCCAATATTAGGAAGATGTTGGCCAGAGGCGTCAGATTTAATAACGCATGGTCCAATCCACTTTGTTCTCCTACCAGAGCAGGTATGTTGACAGGAAGATATAGCTTTAGGACAGGAGTTGGAAATGCAGTAGGTGGAGCTGGATCAGCAGTATTGGACACTGCCGAAATAACGATCCCAAAGCTGCTGAAACAATACAAACCTGGAGGCATAGCTACCGCCAACATCGGCAAATGGCACTTGAGTAATGCCATGCCCATCTCCAATCTTAAAATTCCAAATGATATTGGCTACGACCATTTTGAAGGTGGTTTTACCGGTATTTTGAGTAGTTATACTGATTGGTCTAAAATCACCAATGGGGTATCTACGAATATCACTACATACGCCACTACAGAAACCGTCAATAATGCAACATCATGGATTAGGACTGTCAAAGACAAACCATTTTTCCTATGGCTGGCATTCAACGCCCCACATACTCCTTATCATCTTCCTCCGGCAGCACTGCATTCATACAATACGCTGAGCGGTACTCAGGCCAATATCAATAATAACCCTGTACCATATTTTAAAGCATCTGTAGAAGCTATGGATACAGAGATAGGGCGACTATTTGATTCATTACAAGCCAACAACCTATGGAACAATACAGATATCATTTTCATAGGTGATAATGGCGATGAAAATGGCATCTCTCAAAGCCAATCCAATGCCAAAGGCAGCATATACCAGGGTGGCGTCCATGTACCTTTTATCATATCAGGACCATCGGTAGTAAATCCCGGACGTATCAGCAATGCACTGGTCAATACGCACGATCTTTTTGCTACCATTTTGGAATTATTTGGCCACCTTGATTGGAAAACCAGTATCCCAGCCAGCAAACCTGTGGACAGTAAGAGTTTGATTCCCATCATTAAAAACCAAAGTACAGATATACGGGATTGGGTATTTACAGAAGTATTTAGGATTCCTGCAGGCTCAGCTGATGGTAAAACTATGAGAAATAAAGACTACAAACTTCTGGATTTTGACAATGGAACACAAAAATTTTATCACATTACCTCAGATCCAGATGAAAAGGTTGATCTGCTGACTGGTAATCTCAATAGCATACAGCAGGAAAATTATCAATATCTATGTACGGAAATGACGGAATTGGTAGGCATCAACAGATTTTGTCAATTAGACGGTACATCAAGTGTAAGTCTTGAAGCGAAAAAAAAGGAAGTCATTTTCCCTAATCCATTCAAAGATATCATAAACATAGACTCTGATATTGATTTCCAAAGTATCAAAATCTACAACCAGACAGGACTCTTGATATACACATCTGATAGAAACACTCAAATTGACCTGAGTTTCCTTGCCAAAGGCATATACCTATTCGTTTTGGAAGGAGAGATTACAAAAATACATCAAGTGACAAAATTATAAGCGCGCATCATGAAGAAATTTTATTATTGAAAGTAAAATGTACAGCATCAACAGCAAAATGAAATTAATCGAATCATCGATGACATTCATCAGATCAAAGTAGTATATTTACACTACAAATTAATACACTCACTTTATGCTGGCTTCCATCATTGATTTTTTTGAAAACTTGACTACCCTTCACAAGTTTTTGTGGATAGTGGGTTGTCTATCCATTTTTTGGGTATTGGAAGGTGTCTATCCATTGATCACTTTCAATTATGATAAGTGGAAGCACAGTCGTGTCAATCTTTTTTTATTAGCTACAACCATGATCATCAATACGGTATTTGGCATCGCAACCACCAGTATTTTTTTATGGACTGGTGAAAATCAATTTGGTCTCCTTCATTTGATACAATTACCTGTCTGGGCAGAGCTTTTCTTGGCTGTTTGTGCCCTGGACTTTATAGCACAATATGTCGTCCACGTCTTGTTGCATAGAGTCAAATTTATGTGGAGATTTCACATGGTACATCACAGCGATACCGAAGTAGATGTGACTACTGGCACCAGACACCATCCGGGAGATTTTGTGATGCGCGAGACCTTTGCACTGATAGCCATCATCATATGTGGGATGCCTTTAGCATTCTACCTCATATATAGGATACTGACTATATTGTTTACCTATTTCTCACATGCCAATATTAGCTTGCCTCCGCAAGTGGATAAACTCATAAGCTATGTGTTCATATCGCCCAATATGCACAAGTTTCACCATCACTTCGAGCGGCCATGGACAGACACCAATTTTGGTAACATTTTTTCTTTTTGGGATCGTATCTTCGGCACTTTGGTCTATGATGATCCGTACAAAATACAATATGGACTGGATGTAGTAGATGCATCCAAATCCGATCATTTGGGGTATCAACTCAAAGTGCCATTTGACCATACTATTAAAACTGATTATTGAACACAGCTCGATTCGGATGTTATTGATCTATATCAAATATCACCTTTGCATCCCTTTCAAAAAACAAAATCTACATATGACAGCAATGTATCAGTAATAAATCTGTTCAGGACGCTCTATTACTTGATTTTAAGGCAATAAAAATTTAAACATACTCTTAGATCAATCATTCATCATCGCAGTTTTGGATATACTTTTTTCGGCTACACTATTTTTGAATATTGTGTCTTATATGCTTATTTCATTGAATTGGAGCTTCGAGTTGTGATATGGCATTCAGAATTATTTTCATTCTTTATAAAAATAATTTCCCTGGAGCGAGGGAAAGTTACCACATTATCGTCTAATGCTAATATACGCTGTCATCAGGAGTATATTTTCTGTGTACAGCTAGCAACCATTCCATATTTTCCACTGAGTATTTTAT
>JBATLS010000132.1:0-3365 GCA_049289435.1 Saprospiraceae bacterium
CCATTCATCACAATAAAGTGAAAAATAATGTAGTTTACTTTGGCTTATGATGAAATAACAATACATTTGTATTTTTCATAATATATATTACTTTATTTTAATAGCATTTATATATTTATTAATGATATTTACATTACCATCTCTTTTAATAAACAGATTTCAACACTGGGCTTTTGCCTTAAGTCTTCTGCTAATCTTAATATCTTCGTGTAAAAAATCTGAAAATATTCAGCCTGTAGCAATCGGGAATATTGCCCCCCCCTCATTGGTGGATACATCATTCAATCGTTTGTTGGATCAACAAATATTAGCAAATATTGCCAAATACAATTGTCCTGGTGTAGCGGTGCTTGTCATGCACGAAAACCAGGTTGTTTTTGAAAAGCAGTATGGGACGAAATCCCGATATAGCACTGATTCGGTAGACGTTTCTACCTTATTTAGGCTGGGATCACTATCCAAAGGCTTTGCTGGTATGCTTTCGGCGATCTTGATTGATAAGCACATCATTGAATTGGAAGACCCAGTATCGACCTATGTGCCTGAATTGACGCTCAAAGCCAAGTCCAGTGATAAAATATTAAGAATAAAACACATCCTCACACATACATCAGGATTGACCGAACATGCATATTCCAATCTGGTAGATGAAAACTACAAGATGGAAACCATCATTTCATATCTCAACAAACTTTCGGCTAGAGATTCTACCGGCAAAGCTTATGCTTATCAAAATGCTGCTTTTGGGCTAATCGAAAAAGTCATAGAAAATGCGACGGGTATGACTTATGCGGAGGCATTGGACTTTTACCTGTTTTCACCCTTACAAATGTGTAAAACTTCCTGCACTTTTGAAGATTTTTCTTGCGCTCTCAATGCATGTACCGGACATAAATTTTATGGTACGAAAAATGGTTTTGTTCCAATAAGTGTTAGCCCTCATTACTACAATGTTGCATCTGCAGGTGGGATAAATGCTCCGATTTCGGATATGCGCATATGGCTCCATGCTATGATGGGGTATCGGCCAGATGTCATCTCTCCCAATGCAAAAAATATAGCCTTTACCTCTTATATCAGCACGGCCGCAGACGATAAGTCGTTCAATCATTGGCCCGGTAGCAAGGATAGTCACTATGGCCTAGGCTGGAGATTGATCCGTACAGAAAACAACAATCTAGTGTACCATGGTGGCCTGGTCAATGGATTTAGAGCTGAAATTGCCTTTGATAGGGATAAAAACATCGGTATTGTAGTATTGTCAAATTCAGTATGTCAGTACAGCAATGAGGCTGTTCATCTCTTTTTTGATCTCTGGAACAATTTTTATAAGCCATTTGATGAAGAGTTTATTTGAAGTAGAAGTGACTTAAAGATGATGTCCTTCTTGTTCTGATGCCAATTTTGACCAAATCTGAAGATCAATAAACTTGTCGCCCGACCACTCACAAGCTCTTCGTACTCCATCCAAATGAAATGACAGGCTCTCCATCAGACGACTACTTGAGGTATTGTCACCTTCGACAATAGCTTCTATCCTATGTAGTAGCATCGATTGGTATCCGTAGCGTAACATTTCACTCACCGCTTCTTTGGCAAATCCTAAATGCTGGTAGTCTGGCAATAGCCAATACCCCAATTCAGCACTTAGATGTTTCTTTGACCAAAGATGGAAGCCTCCATTTCCTATCATCTCTCCTGTATCACGGAGGCAGATACCCCACCAAATACCCGTATGTTGAGTATAAAGCTCTACATACCAGTCCAATTGGGCTTGGACCTCATCCAGAGTATGGTAGGAAATCGACATATGCTGATAAACTCTAGGATCACTATAACCTCGCAAAACAATCGGAGCATCTGATGGCAATACTTGTCGCAGTATCAGCCTGGCTGTGTGTAAAATAGGGAAATTCATTATTTTAAATATAAAATCATAAAACCATACACCAAAAGTAATAAATTAGACATCTTTACTGTAATAATACTAAAACAATGGACGACAATTTGTCAAATATCATCCATCTTTGTAAAAAGCAAAACTCAGGGGCTCAAAAAAGTCTTTATGAATTGTACAAAGACCAGATGTATGCCATTTGTCTGAGATACATAAAAGAAACACAGGATGCTGAAGACGTATTCATAGAAGCATTTTACAAAATATTGTCCAAAATAGAGCATTTCAAAGGCGAAGGAAGCTTTGAGGGGTGGATGCGTAGGATCATGGTCAATGAGTCTCTCATGCATCTACGCAAAAAATCCAATCTGCGAATGGTAGTAGAGATACCCGAAACTGACTTGGCTGATCCAGCCTATGATACTTACGAAGCAGAATATTCCTATGAGGATATCGAAAAAATATTGGACCAACTTCCCACAGGATATAGAACTGTCTTTAATCTTTTCGTTTTTGAAGATTATAAACATCGTGAAATAGCCGAAATGCTGGGGTTGAGCATCAATACATCTAAATCACAGCTTATCCTCGCAAAAAAGAAAGTATTGGAAATTCTTAAAAAAAAAGACAACCTGATTCATAATATAAAATTAAAATAATGTCTGATAATAAATTAAATCTTAAAAATTCTGCGTTAAAAGCACGGGTAACACCTCCTGACTATGTTTGGGACAGATTGCATGCCAAATTGGACAGCGAAAGAAGCAACAATACAGTAAAGTTGTACAGAAATATCTCCATTGCTGCCGTTATGCTGGCAGTGCTTGGGGTATTGAGTGTGCTTACCATCAATAATGACGCCATATCATCTGAAAGAGAATCGCAACTAGCCAAGCTATATACATCACAAATCGAAGAAATCAGCCCAACTGACGATAAAGGCCTCTATGACATACCAAAATTAATGGCGCTTAAAAAGGCATACGAAAAAATGGGGAAGGAAGCCTTATAAATACGAAGTACGAAGTACGAAATACGATTATTTGAGTTTGAGTCTCCCCTTTAGGGGTCGGGGGTAACGAAATACGAAGTACGAAATACGAAGTACGAAATACGATTTACGAAGTACGAAATACGAAGTACGAAATACGAAATATGAAATACGAAATAAGAAGTACGAAATACGAAATACGAATGACTCCTACTATCGTTATAGATAAAGCCCTGAAAGGGCGAAATATGCCAACGATGGGTGCAACCCATCGTTAACAATCCTAAACAAATTAGCCCTGAAAGGGCGAAAGAACTGAAATAGCCCGATGGTCGCAGTTTGCAACTGCGATCCAATACATTATGAATTTCTAATTCTATTAGCACAACATCAAGATTTGATGAACAAAACACCAAACAATTGTGTGTAGTATGAGCCTGATAGCTATCGGGCTAATCAATCAATACATGGTATAGC
>JBATLS010000133.1:0-2664 GCA_049289435.1 Saprospiraceae bacterium
GATTAGGGACATAGAAATGCAGCAGCGTTGCAAAACTAAGGCATACACCTACCGTACATAAATGCAACCTTGTTGCAAATTACAATTTAAAACTTAGGCTGATGAAGGCAATGTTAGAAACTATTTCCTCCCAATATCTTGCTGACTTACCGCATACTGGATTGAAGTGTAAATCATCGTCATCAATTAATGCACCTGAATCTACCAACAGGTCAGCGATTGTCTGCATGGCATTAAGTGTATCTCTCCGGTATCTGTCTTTTATGTACAGTCGGATTGTGCAGTTGGCGTGGTTGAGTGGGAAAATTAATCCTTTGTCGGAAAGGCGTGAACTCCATACCTGCATCTGTTCCATAATTACTGGCCGGTTCTTTTCAAGGAATTTCTTGTACTCGGCATTACCTATCATCTTGCCTCTTACCATATTTATTGCTCGGTGAACATCTGCCCATGAAGCAGGGCGAATTTTCTCTTGGGTGTATGCCCAATCGTGTGCGGGTTTGCGAATTGCTATTGCCTGGTTATTATTTTTTTTGCTGATGACTTTACCTATAAGTATAAACCTAATGGTAGTGCTACCTGCTCCAAGTTTTTTTTCTTTGAATGGGGGAACTGCTACCCCAAAGTAGGTTTGGAATCGTTTTGCCATGCAGTAAAGGTACTACAAAACACCTATACCACGTATTATGTATTGTAAAGTTAGGGGTTATTTTTTGTTTTTGAAATTATTTTTCCAATGGCATTTCAGCTACCCATTGCCATGTTTTTATGGCATCTTTGGGAATGAAATTTATTGCTACCCTCATTAGGACAGAAAATGTCCAAAATTTTATCTCTCGTATCATTTTACTCCTTTTATAAGCCATTGATATATTTCTTCGGCTTTTTGAATAATATTGAAGTTTTGTGAGACACCGCCAAGTGTTCCTGATCCTCCTGTAGCATACCTGTTAGGGTTTAACGATTGGGCTACTTCGAGTGCTTTGAACCTTGAATTTTGTTTGAATACTTCTACAGATGCTTCTTTCTGTAATTTAATAGCTTCTCTTTGTTGTGTGAGTAAATCACGCTCTTGCTTTGTCATAATTATTGATTTTTGATTGTTTTTATAAATAAATCTACTTGTATCCATTATATAAGGTATTTAGATGCTTTTTTGTAATTCATTCGTGATTCGTGGTATTTTTTTAGCCAATTTCTCAATTTTGGCACTCTTTCTTGCATTTTTTCAATTAATTCATCATCCCTTTCAACCGGAATCTTAAATATTCTTTCTTCTTCGGGTATATGGTCGTAGATGAATTTCTTTTTTAGCTTTTCTACTGCTTCCATGTATTCGGGAGCGTATTCGGTGGCTATTTCACCGGCATTTGACATTCTCCAAAGCAATTTATCCTTCTCTTTTTCAAACATTTTCGTTGGTAATGCCATTAATGCGTGTACAATGTTGCCTCCCGATGCCCCGGTTAGTGCATAATAGACGTTTAGCTGGCATTTTTGGTCTTTGGTGGCTGATTCTACCGTATGATCTGAAAAGTTGCTTAATAAGTAGCTGTTTTTCATGTCATCTACCTGTTCTGCATGGTAAATATCTTTGCCTAAGAATACATCGGGCATCCCTTTTGCCCAATCATTCTCTAATTGAGTATTGTTTTCCTCATAAAACTTGCCTTCAATCTTGCTGTACATGATTATGCTATCGGTCTGCACCAAAGTACCCTTTTCCATTGCGGGTGTGGTAATATCATCCTCATCCCAATCGTACATTTCCTTGTTGTAGATTCTCATAAGTTCCTTCTTGGCTGTAAGTCCTAACTCACCGGCCAGTTTATCTTCCTTGCTTTGAGGGTCTGCCATTAAGCTACCCCAAGAACTTGCCCTGAACTTAATGGTATCGAAGTTTATATCAGTCATTTTTTGGGTTGATTATGGTTATCAAATGATTTCATGTAGCACATTTCTAATAGACTTTTTTTGAGGGCATCGCAAAATTCCTCTATTTCTACATAGGAGTTATTCTGCAAATATTGGTGTACATCCCTTTGTATTGATTTGAAAAAATATTCATTAATCATACCTAATCCTTCAATCTCGGTCATTAAAGGGTATTTCCCGAACCTTGAACTCATCAAGTGAAACCCAGTGCTACCTTTAAAATGTTTTTTATTTAAGGCTTCAAACTTAGGCGATATTTCTTCTATGAAAGAATTAAAATCTTTCTGTGCCTCGTTTACCCAATTTATGCTTTCTGGTTCTTTTTTCTTTTTATTCCACCACATAGTTATTACTTTTTATTGGTTAATTTTTCAAGTTGCTTATTGTATGCTTCGTATAATTTTTGGTTATGCTCCTTATCAACCTGTGGCTTAAATCTTTCCAATGCCGGTACATTGGTTGTGAGTTCAATTACCTGAATCCATCCCTGTATCTTATCTGTAGGCTTATCTACTTGTATTTCCTTTGGTGGTTCTACTGATTTTGGATATTCCTGCTTAAATGCTTCATCAATGATCTTCCCAAGTTCAGAATATGCTTCCAATGGACTTTCCTGTTCTGCCAAATCTCCCTCAATGGCAAACTTTGTCCAACTCTTTAATCCATATCCATTTACCATTTCAAAGGACTTGCTTCTGCTTATTTTCTTTAGTTCCATAACTGTATAGT
>JBATLS010000134.1:0-2897 GCA_049289435.1 Saprospiraceae bacterium
TGCTCACCTACCTCATACAATCTTCGACCTGTCTCATCATCTTGTACGGACTCTATCATTTTGTATTGGCAGAGCTGACATTTTTTAAGTACAATCGTGCCTACCTCCTGTCGGCGATGGTCGTGTCATTGCTGATTCCGATCCTGGCACCGTTTCTGATTTTGCCACAGGAGGTGACACCAGTGGTTCATTGGAGTGTTATAAGTAGCGAATTTCCTGTAACTGTCACAGCAACGCAAGAAGCACCGATAGATTGGATGGGTTATTTGTTGGATGGTGTAGGCATCATATATATAGCTGGAGTTTTAGTGGTATTGTCCAAAATGATCTACGGGTTGGGCAAAATATATATTTACTACACCAATGGTCAAAAGCAAATACACCATGACTACCTATTGATCACCACAGAATCGGTGCATTTGCCATTTTCGTTTTTCAAAGGGGTATATATCAGCAGGCACATACCCCTCAATCAACATATCCAGACGATCCTCGATCATGAAGAAATACACATCCGTCACTGGCACACCATAGATATCCTGATGGCCGAAATGATTCAGGCTTTCTTTTGGTTCAACCCAGTGATGATCTTTTATAAGCGCGCCTTGCGTCAGGCGCATGAGTATCTGGCAGATGACTTGATCTGCAGCCATAGTTCTGTCAGTAGCTACACAGAACTATTGCTCAGCAAGTCTCAGACGGGTATAGAACTGGCGCTGACCAATCAATTTTTTAATTCACAAATCAAAAAACGTATTCAAATGATGACAACAAATAAATCAAAAAGGCAGGCTGCGTGGAAGTATGCAGCACTGATACCGTTATTTATCGGATTGGTGATTGTATTTTCATCTTCTGATCTCCCTAAAAAAGTATTGCTTGAACAAACAAACTCTGTAGGTTTGGACTCCATCCCGGTGGAAGCCACCTTGCATGCCAATCCACTTACACCTACCGGAGTCGTCCAGATCTCTGCCAAAGACGGTCACATCAAGGTCTTGCTGAAAAATGGGACTACCAAACACTTTTATATGGAGGATGAGACGGATCGTAAAGAGTTTAGAAATCACTATGGGGACTTACCGAGTCCTCCTCCACCTCCGATTGCGTCACCAGATTTGATTCTTCCTATACCACTTAGTATGGTACCACCCCCTCCACCTGGATTAATGCCGCCTCCTCCTCCTAGATTAAATTTAGGACATCTTCCTTTTAAGACAATGCTTAACTCAACAGAGGACTTTATAAGTGGAAAAGTAGGTGATAAAAACACCCCCGCTTTTGTTATTGATGGAAAAATTGCAGAGCAAAGTACGGTTGATTTAGATCCTGACGATATCGAATCAATAAGTGTTATAAAACCAAAATCGCCTAACGATCCACACGTATTAAAATATGGTCCTCAAGCCATCAATGGGGTGATATTTATTACCACCAAACCAACTGATTCAAAAAAAGAGTATGAAGATGAAATATTTAAAGTGGTAGAAGAAATGCCGCGTTTTCCTGGTTGTGAAAATGAGCCAGAAGGATTCAAAAGAGATGACTGTGCCAAGACCAAAATGCTGGAGTACGTATATAGCCATCTCAAGTATCCTGCGCTAGCCAGAGTATCGGGTATTCAGGGTCAAGTTGTGGTACAATTTGTCATCACTAAAGATGGAAAAGTGGCCAATATCAAGATAGCTAGAGACATCGGTGGCGGCACAGCTGAAGCAGTGTTTGATATGATCAAATCCATGAATACAATGGAAGAACCATGGATTGCAGGCAAGCAACGGGGCAAAAATGTGGGAGTGCTATATACCCTTCCGGTAAAATTTAAGTTGGAAGGCGATACAAAATCCACATCATCGGTCATAAATCCAAGTTCCAATGATAAGAAACCTCAAAAAACAATTAAAGATTTTGTCCTAGAAATGCCTTTGTTTCAGGTAGGTGATGATGTTACTGACCCGGCCCAAAGGATGGGAACGTCATTTAGAAATCAAAATGAGTATATTCAAAATAACATCAAATATCCAACCAAAGCAAAAGACAACAATATAGAAGGTATTTGCAATGTCAGAGTGATGATAGACGAACACGGAAAGGTGACAGATGCAGTCATCACTGAGGATATCGGATATGGGACCGAAGAAGAAGCACTCAGGGTCGTCAAAAACATGCCCAATTGGATACCAGTAATAAAGGATGGTAAAAAAATAGCTACTACCACCAATATTACAGTCAGTTTTAAACTGAATGGCAATAAAAAGAACTCAGGTCAAGCATCTATAAAAGCAGACAAAACCGAAATGTCTGCCGAAGTCAAAATATTTCCAAACCCTACCAATGATGTCATAGATGTACAATGGAAGGGCAAAAAAGAAGATGTGACCATCGTGATTACAGATATGAAAGGCAGCGAATTGTACAATGTAAAGCATAAAAATGATAGTGAAGTCTTTAACAAACAAATCAACGTGAGAGATTTCAATACAGCCATGGTCGTCGTCACCCTCATACAAGGCGCTCAGAAAATAAGTAAGCAAGTAGTCTTGAAAGATTGATGCGATACCGGCATCTTATTGACCAAATCAGTGCCTTAAAATGGGCAATAATCTCGGGAAAAAACATATAGAATCAAACTTTACAGGACATTTTCCCATCAGCCTTTTGGGAATAAATAATGTGTTAAAAATAACCTGTCTTCAAGGAGGACAGGTTATTTTTTTTGGGGTTCATTGGTTGTGGATATTGTTGGTAATATTGGTTTTAGAAAAAAGAGCAGTATCACTCTCCAAATCTTGCTGAGTGTGTCATCATAGGGTGAATTTGGTGTAATTATTAAGTAGCTTTATCCATTAAGCTACAAAATATTAGTACCATTGAGATGACATTCTGTACCTAAAGGC
>JBATLS010000135.1:0-4906 GCA_049289435.1 Saprospiraceae bacterium
ATCATTACCTGCTTGAATAAAAGCTCCTTTTGAATCTACTATATTTTGTGTAGGATTAAGAGATAATGCCGCCCCTAAAACAGATCCTTCATAACCCGCATTATCAGATAGTGGAGCTGCCTGATCTTTCACATTTGCATAAGTGAATTGAGCTTCAATAGTCAATTTATCATTAAACATTTTATGGCTAGTGTTTGCTCTCACAGTATATCTCTTCATTGAGCTCTCTTCAATAATTCCTTGCTGATCCTGATATCCTAAACTTAATCTATAATTAGATGTTGCACTACCACTTCCGTAAGAAAGGTTATGGCTATTACTAATTGCCGTTCTTAATATTTGGTCTTGCCAATCAGTATTACCACCTTTATTAAGTGTGGTTGCATTTCCGCCTAAAGCCACAGCTCCTTTTACAAATGATGGTCCATCTAAAAGATCAAACTTTTTAGTAATCGTACTACTGCTTACAGATGCTGAGTATTGTAGTCCCTGTGAAGCACTAGAAGAACCCTTTTTGGTGGTAATCAATACTACTCCATTGGCACCTCTTGCACCATAAATTGCTGTTGCAGAAGCGTCCTTAAGGATATCCATACTTGCAATGTCAGCAGGATTGATAAAATTGAGTGGGTTACGAGCTGCACCATCTCCTGCCCCAAGGTCAGGTGAACCTGCATTAATATTTCCACCATCAAGTGGTACTCCATCTACTACGTACAAAGGACCATTTCCAGATCTGATAGAAGATGTACCTCTTATCCTTATGTTTACCCCACCCCCTGGGTCACCATTGGTGTTGACAATTTGTACACCTGCAGCTTTGCCTTGGATAAGATTTTCTGCTGAAGATATCACCCCACCATTAAAATCTCCCGATTTTATTGACGTGACAGCTCCAGAAATATCTCTTCTTGTTTGAGTACCATAACCTGTTACTACAATTTCTTCTAGAAGTTTCCCAGCTCGTAGTGCTACATTGATCGTAGATGAAGAACCAACTATGATCGACTGATCTGAATATCCGGCGTAAGAAAATACAAGAATATCACCCTCTGACGCCTTCAGAGTGTAAGACCCATCGATATCAGTAATGGTGCCTGTTGCAGTACCTTTTACTAATACGTTTGCTCCTATGAGCGTTTCGCCGTTGGCTGCATCAGTGACAACTCCAGATATCGTTTTTTGTGATATTCCTGCAGCTGTCAATCCGACGAGCATAAACAACGAAAATGTCCATTTCGTTAAAAATCTTTTCATGTGGCTTTGACGATTTTGTTAAAAATTAGTTAATAATATATACTTAGTGTTAACTTAACACACAGTTTGGAGGTCAAAATTAAAAATAAAAACCCGACTTACAAACTATTGTTACATAAATTTTTTATATTCTATTTATTGCTCTTAGTAAAATATTAGGTTGTATAGCTACAATTTGACTGTCAAATCACCGTGATACAAGCTATTTCATTGAAAGTTTAAAAATGAATTTATAGAAAAAATGAATTGTTAATATTTTTATAACGAATGAAATGAACCATTCGATGCCTGCCATTTCCAAATATGTTAAAATAGTTTGGCCTTACTTTCACAAAAGGTTCTACAATCATAAATAAGAATACATTTACCAAGGCAATAGTACTGAAACAAATGAATGTTTTAAATAATAATTTTCAGAAATCGTTTGCACAAACGTATGCTGTCTATAAAAAGAAAGAAATAATAAGTCTTGACACAAAAAATCATCTTTTTACTTTCAAAAAAGTAATAAGTACGATAGTGAAAATAAGTACAACCATTGTTTTCGTTTGGGTGTATCCCAATATTTCATTTATTTGTAATTTATTTTTACCCCTATTCATTAAAAAAATGGTCTCTCAGCCTTTTCACAAAAATCAAAAAGTAAATTATGATCATATTGTTTGCATTTCAATAATATACCTTTAATTTTGCCGCAAAGCATAAAATAAATGAACTTACACGAATATCAAGGAAAAGAAATGTTGGCATCTTATGGTGTGACCATTCAGCGAGGAAAACTGGCTTACACTGTGGAAGAAGCGGTAGCTGGTTTTGAGCAACTTAAAGCGGAGACAGGCACAAATTTCTGTGTAGTTAAAGCCCAAATCCATGCGGGAGGCCGCGGCAAAGGGGGCGGTGTAAAACTATCTAAAAATGTAGATGATCTCAAGCAACATGCCAGCAACATATTGGGCATGATGCTTAAAACTCCTCAAACACCCGGAGGTATGGACGGTGATGGCAAACTGGTCAGGAAAATCCTGGTGGCTGAAGATTGCTATGCACCTGATTTTGACGCTTGCAAAGAATACTATGTATCTATCCTGATGGATCGCGAACAAAAAAGAAATGTTATCATCTACTCTACTGAAGGTGGTATGAATATAGAAGAAGTGGCTGAACAAACCCCACATTTGGTTCACAAGGAATATATTGACCCTCACATCGGTCTGAGAGATTTTCAAAAAAGAAATATAGCATTCAATCTGGGACTAGAAGGATTGGCGTACAAAAATTTTATAAAATTTATAGGTAATCTTTACAAAGCATTTATAGGTTCTGATGCTTCTCTTTTTGAGATCAACCCCTGTTTAAAGACAGCTGACGATAGAATCATCGCTGTGGACTCCAAAGTATCGATCGATGATAATGCACTCTTCAGACAGCCTGCCCTATTGGCTATGAGAGACACAGATGAAGAAGATCCGACGGAAGTAGAAGCACAAAGCTATGGTCTCAACTTTATCACTCTGGAAGGTAACGTAGGCTGTATGGTCAATGGGGCAGGGTTGGCTATGGCTACGATGGACATCATCAAATTGTCAGGAGGGTCTCCAGCCAATTTCCTTGATGTAGGAGGTACAGCAGATGCTGCACGAGTAGAACAAGCATTCAGACTCATACTCAGAGACGCCAATGTCAAGGCGATACTGATCAATATCTTCGGTGGTATCGTACGATGTGACAGAGTAGCACAAGGTATTGTAGATGCATATCAAAATATGGGTAATATCAAAGTACCCATCATAGTCAGACTCCAAGGTACCAATGCAGATATCGCCAAAGAATTGATAGATCAAAGTGGTCTGGAAGTGCATTCAGCAATAGAATTGCAGGAAGCCGCCGATCTGGTGAAGAAAATGCTGGCTATGTAATTGGCCAGAAAGTACAGTATTTTCTTTAGTCCTTCAATCATGATTTATGCCCGCATCTTATTCACTTTATGAACTCAATGAATACGTCAAGCGGGTCATAGCGCTCAATTTTGCCGAACCTATCTGGGTAAACTGTGAGATCGCTCAAGTCAATGAGGTACGCGGCAATGTGTATCTTGATCTGGTATATCACGATGCAGATTCCAATGAAGTCACTGCACAAATATCTGCCAGCATTTGGTACAAATCTTACTTGTTTCTCAAAAATAAACTGGGTGTCCTGTTGCCATCTTTATTGAAAGAAGGCACCCATGTATTGATAAAAGTACAGGTAGAATACCATGAACGATATGGCATGAAACTCATCATTGAGGACATAGATCCGTCGTTTACCATCGGACAGATGGAAATGAACAGGCAAAAAATACTCCAGAAACTGGAAGACGAGCGTCTTTTGAATATTAATAACTTACTCAAATTACCTGTAGTTATCCAAAGAATTGCCGTCATATCATCTGCTACTGCTGCTGGATATAGCGATTTCAAAAGTCATATAGAGGATAATCCATATGGTTATAAATACCAATGCACACTCTATCCTACTGCCATGCAAGGTCAAAATACCGAAAGGGAAATATGTAACGCTTTGGAGGAAATTCAGAAGATTAGTGAAAAATTCGATTGTATCATCATCATACGTGGCGGTGGCTCCAAACTGGATCTTGGGTGGTTTGATAATTTTAATATTGGAGCTCGCATCAGCAAATGTTCACTTCCAGTGATCGTAGGCATAGGCCATGATATTGATTTTACAGTAGCAGATATTGTAGCTCATACCTCTGTCAAAACTCCGACTGCTGTAGCTGACTTTTTGATTGAACATAATGTTGAGTTCGAAAATAAAGTCTTGGAGACGACCTACTGGATATCCCAATTATCCAAAAATTTGGTAAAACAAGAAGAGTTGTCTCTGATTCAAACCACGCAGATGCTCAGGATATTGCCAAGAGAGCTAGTGCGCAATCACCATAAAAATATCACCCTTTGCCATCAGAACATACTGGATCAAAGCAAAAATATCATCAAAAGCCATAAGCAATTTCTTAATGCCATGGATACACAAATCACTTTATTGGACCCTTCCAATGTCTTACGCAGGGGTTATGCCATCATACGGCAGGAAGGTAAAATAGTATCAAGAGCAGCTACTTTTGAGAAGAATAAAAAAGCAGAAGTACAATTTTACGATAAGACCATCAATTTGACATCATCATGAGTAAAAGCATAACCTACGATACCGCATATGCAGAGTTAGTCTCCATCCTGAGCGATCTTCAATCAGAAGATATTGGCCTGGATGATCTGAGCCAGAAATTAAAAAGAGCCGCAGAGCTTTCTGAATTTTGTAAAGCAAAACTACGTGCCGTAGAATCAGATATAGAAAAAATGAGCCCTCCAGAATCTTTATAGTAAACCGCTTCTTTTTTGATAAAAATGCTGACAAAAGGTTAAAATGTTTTTTCCAATAAGTTAATAAGGTGCTTTAATCAATATTTGTCAACATAAAATATAAATGTAAGAGATCAATAAGTAATTGAACCTCTCAAAAATTTTACTCTCCATTTGATCTGATTTCACTACTTTTGTTTTGTGCCAGAAAATATCAATAACATACACGACAAATTCGTCAGAGAATCTTTTTCTGATGCTACCAGAGCCATCGCTTTTTTTGA
>JBATLS010000136.1:0-2483 GCA_049289435.1 Saprospiraceae bacterium
GTCGCTGGATTGTTGGGGGCAGATTCGTCGTTGGTGACCCAACGCCCATTCAGGTCTCCACACCATACCATTAGTGACGTTGCTTTGGTAGGTGGAGGGTCAAATCCAAATCCTGGTGAGATTTCATTGGCCAATAATGGAGTCTTGTTTCTGGATGAATTGCCGGAGTTTAAAAGGCAGGTACTGGAGGTGATGCGTCAGCCCATGGAGGAGCGAAAAGTCACCATATCCAGAGCCAAGATTTCGGTGGACTATCCATCGAGTTTTATGCTGATCGCCTCTATGAATCCATGTCCTTGTGGATTTTATAATCATCCCGAAAAAGAATGTGTCTGTGGCCCTGGTGTGGTCAAAAAGTATCTCACAAAAATTTCGGGACCACTATTGGATAGAATTGATTTACATGTAGAGGTGACTCCGGTTTCATACGATGAACTTTCCAATCATGAGTACAAGAGTGAGACCAGCGAACAGATTGTGGAGCGAGTCATTGCAGCTCGTAAAGTACAGGATCGCAGGTTTGAAAACCACAAAGGTATTTTTTGCAATGCTCAGATGCCGAGTCGTATGGTCAGGGATGTATGTGTATTGACGCCAGCTGGTGCCAACCTGCTTAAGACGGCCATGACGAGATTGCAATTGTCAGCAAGAGCATATGATCGCATACTCAAGGTAGCTCGTACAGGAGCTGATCTGGCAGGTAGCGATGACATCAAGATAGAACATCTCGCAGAAGCCATCCAATATAGAAGTCTCGACAGAGAAGGTTGGGCAGGATGATCTATGCTCCCAATACCTGAAAGATCAGGGCTGCCACCGCACCTCCCGCTAATGGCCCTATGACAGGTATCCACGCATAATTCCAGTCACTATCTCCTTTGTGCTTTAGAGGCAATAACCAATGGACGAGTCTGGGGCCGAGATCTCTGGCAGGATTGATGGCATATCCTGTAGGACCTCCCAGTGATAGTCCGATGGCTAATACCAGAAAAGCTACTGGGAGTGCATCCACTGCTCCCAAGGAAGCACTGGGAGACACCATGAGCAATACACCCAATACCAGCACAGAGGTAGCTATTGACTCGGTAATAAAATTTCTGAAAGGATTTCTTATTTCTGGTGTGGTACAAAAGGTAGCTCTAATCAGACCAGGCTCCTGTGTAATATCGTAATGTGCCTTGTATATCACCCATACCAGAAATTGTCCAAGCATAGCCCCTAACATTTGCCCTAAAAAGTAGGTAGGAAGTAATGACCATTCTGTTTTTCCAGCCACAGCCAAAGCAAATGTGACAGCTGGATTGAGGTGTGCGCCACTGGCTGCCGCAGAGACAAACACCCCTACAAATACCGCCATGGCCCATCCAAAAGTGATGACGATCCATCCACCGTTATTACCTTTGGTATTTTTGAGTACTACATTACTGACTACTCCGTTTCCCAAGAGGATGAGAAAGCAAGTGCCTACTATTTCGCCGATAAAAGGGGTCATGATGTTGTTATTTATGTGGTTATTAATGAAATATATGCTGATTTTATATCAATGCATTGTTAGCATCTGGTTATATTTATGATTTTTTGGAAGTGTAATTTAAATAAGAAGAAAATATGACTATTATTATTCCAAACCATAAAATAATATAGGCATTGTAAATCAATTGAATAATCGCACCAAATGCTATTGTGTATAATCCTGCTAAATTTAGTTGATTTGAATTTATCATTTCTTAGATTTAAATTGTTAAAGACACGCTGCAACAGCACTTCCATATGTATATGAAGAAACTCCGAGGCATATTGCTTCTGGTGAACGGGTTTGGTATGCGCCGGTTTTTTGGCAATAATCAAAACTGTCGTTAAAGCATTGTTATGGCTTCGTGGTTAATTCTTTTTTCACTTTTGTCAATTTTCTTTTCTTAGTTGTTTGTTGTACTTTTAAAATTTCACCAGTATCTTTGTAATGTCTTATTATTTTAGACATTAACTCACTATCTTCTTTGGTGTATTTATGTGGTTCGACGACTAAATCTACACCTTTGGGTTCTAATGCTAGTTTCATACGAATTATATTAAATCTGGGTAATATTGTTTAATTAATTTTAAGGCTTCTTTTGGTTCTATAATCATTCTTTGGCCAAAAACGTTCACAGCACCAAGTGTTTTGTTGTAGTGTTCCATAAGCTTGGTCTTGGAAATAAATGATACAAAGCCTTGGTCACCATTTTAAGGTCACAACTTTTTACTTCCGTGATTTCAGTAGGTAAGCTATCGCCAGAAATTGTATTTACTATACTATTCGTTAAATTGTCTACCCATATTTGAATTTCCTTTTTACTTGCCATTTTTACTCTTTCAAAATCTTTAGTACGTTGGATGCCCAAAAAGAATTCAGAGTAGCATATTATTAAAACTTACATCTTACGTACTAAAAATCTCTGGTCTCCGACCACAAAGATATTCACCACGTTGGAATAATTATAACT
>JBATLS010000137.1:0-5500 GCA_049289435.1 Saprospiraceae bacterium
GCAGCAGGACATAATCCTTGCCATCGGTGAGTGCAAATACTGAAAACTCAATTCCATCCAAAAATTCTTCTATCACCACAGTATGAGAAGCGGCACCAAATTTCCCAGAAAGCATTGCTGATAATTCGCACTTTGCTTCATCGAGATCTTGTATGATCAAGACTCCTTTTCCGGCAGCGAGACCATCAGCTTTAAGCACATATGGCGGATTCATCTGATCCAAAAATGTAAGCCCGTCCGGCAAATTATGTGAAGTAACTTCTAAATATGCTGCAGTAGGAATATTGAACTTTTGCATGAATTTTTTGGCAAAGGCTTTACTTCCTTCCAATTGGGCGGCAGCTGATGCGGGCCCTATGACTCCAATATGCTGACTTTCAGGTGACCTAAATGCATCAGTGATGCCTTCCACCAAAGGTGCTTCAGGCCCAACCACAACCAACGCTATATTGTGGTCAATACTAAATTTTTTGATTCCTTCTATATCTGAAATGTCTATTTTCACATTGATTCCGCACAAAGCTGTGCCAGGATTCCCCGGAGCAATATATAGCTGACTACACAAAGAGCTTTCTGAGATCTTTTTAGCCAGTGCGTGCTCCCTTCCTCCACTTCCAACGATGAGAATATTCATAATAATTCACTTATAATTTGAAGGCAAAAGTAGGATGTTTGGTTGTCAAATTGAAATTATAATCAGAATTTGCCAAATAAATGAGTCTATCTTTATCACAGAGTATATTGACAATGTCAATAACTTAAGATTAAACTTGTGTATGATTGCTATGAAATTTTATTTTTAATAATTTAGGTATAGGAAATTTTCACCATCTCTGATCGCTCCGCCTTTTTTAACAGTGTCCCCTTTTCTTAAAAAAAAAATGATATGGGTTGTTTTCTTCGAATTCAAGTTATATTAATAAATAAAATACAATCTACTCATGAGCATATTAGCAGATAAAATCATTTGTACATCAGCACACTAATTCCCACTCACCTGTATCGTGGCCGTACCAAACTTTGGTGTCAGACAATCTGGGGTAGCTGGTCCGCAATTCATAGGGTCTGTTAAAGCTATCATTTTACTACACGATGCTCCTGTGACAACATCAGTCAATATCAACGTAAAGGTCGCTCCACCTCCCGCAGAGCCAGTGCCCAATGTAAATAAGGTAGGAGTACCATACATCCCACTATTTGGTGTCACGATAGAGGTGTTACCTTGGACAGCTAAATTGTAAGTAGTAAGTGTTCCAACGGCATTGGTGGCTATTATTTCTACCCTCAACCTATTGTCGGTGATTAGTGTTGGTGTACCATTATCCAAACACTCAAAGGTTAAAGCCGAGACTGTGATATCACAACAGTTCATAGGGTTATTCACTGTCGCTTGACAAACTCCAGTACATCCTGTACTTGGCTCTGTGACCGTCACCGTATAGATGCCTCCACTAATTCCTGTGATACTACTTGTGGTGGCAGCATTGCTCCAAAGGTAGGTAGGATTAATGGCAATAGTACTGACTGATACGTTACCGTTTGGACTTGTACAGTTTGTATTGGGAGTAGATGCACAATTTACCGATATTGTACAAGGAGGTATTGAGCAATCAGCTGGCGCAGTATAATTGGCGGTATTGGTACATGCTGGTGTAGCACTAAACACAGCAGTCACAGTATGACTAGCACCATCAGAAGTAAGACCTGCGATGCTGTAATTTTGTGTGCTGGTAAATGGTGCATTGAATACTTGAGTGCCGCCTCCTGATACCGATACTGTCAAAGTACCCGTAGTCGGCATGTTCGCAAATGTCAGCACTCCGGTCAATGTATAGTGATTGGTAGCGGGCACACAAGTTCCAGGCACAGCGGTCAGTGAAATCGTGCATGGAGCTGAGCTGCAGTCAGGTATGGTAATTTTCACTGTATCCCCACAATCTGAAGCAATAGACCAAATGAAGTCATACACTCCAGGATTCAACCCAGTCACACCTGAAGTTGCACTAGACGGATTAGATATCATCGCACCAGCTGGATTACCAGCAACTTGTGTCCATGCCCCGCCACTAACTGGTGTAGCTGCGAGTGTAGCAGTGGTAATTGGATTATTTCCAGTACAGGTTGGAGTCTGATCGACACCTGCCATAGGTTTATCACAAGCTACATATAAATCACTTTCCCAAAGCCCGCGCCCATAAGTAGCGGCTCTAATTTTTGAAGTAGGATAATATATCTCTAAGTCGTTGACATGGTTATTGGGCAGACCCGTAAAAAACGAAGTCCAAGGCGTGGTGTTATCCATATAGTAAACACCGATATCAGCCCCAAGGTAAATGGCATCTTTGGGACTATCTTTTGTATAGACAATAGTATTCATTGGTAAGTTGGGCAATCCTGTGGAAATATTGGTCCAGCTTGTGCCACCATTTGTAGTTTTAAACACTTTTACACCCGCCGCATAGCCAGAAAAAGTTACCCATACTTTGTCAGGGTCAGTATTGGCAATACATAAGTTCGTCAATTGGGCATCTCCAACGGGCAACGATCCAGTAATTTCAGTAAAAGTCATACCCGCATTGATGGATTTTGAAAGGTTATTTGCTTTTATTGCATAGATAATTTGATTGTTGCTGGGGGCAATTTCAAATCGTATAATACCACCAGAACCACCACCCGCCGGTGCACCGAGCATGGTCCAAGTAGCCATAGGGTTTGAAAGGGCAACCGAGCTACTATACAATTCTGGTCGTCCACCTGCATACACCAAACTAGCATTTGTCGGGTCTTGATGGATAGGACTAAGAAACTCTACCCCAGCAGGTAAACCCGTAATATCGAATCGAGTTACTCCTCCGTCGTTGGACAAGGCAAATGCTCCATTAGGATTTGAGGTAATGATATTATTGTCATTGGTACGGTCAATAAATCCATCTTCACCATCTCCCCCATTGGTGACATACCAATTACCATTGGTATTTTTTAAAGTACCAATGTCTTGTAATCCCGTGATCATATTGTAAGGAGTTAAGGATGATTGTCCTACATTGGTCATTTGCGAAACTCGCAAATCATGGCTAATATCCGTCCAGTTGGCACCATTATTTGTGGATTTTGATATACCACCATCACAGGTGGCAAACAAAACACTGTTACTACCTGGCAAATAATCAAGTGACTGAATATCAGCATGGACATAATCGGGATGAGCTACACCAGAGCCCGGATAATTGGTGTCATTGCCCAACCAGTAAGCGGACAGTTTCCAGGTGGTACCTCCATCTGTTGATTGCCAAATATTACAGCCACCGATAGTGACCAATTGGGCATCTGTTGGAGATACCACAATAGCCAAATTATGACTCGCTTGCCCTTGTATGTTAGTAGTTAAAGTATCGCAATTGAGGATATTATTGTTGCCGAGCGATGCCATAGATGACATTTGTGTAAAAGAAGTGGCACTGTTGGTAGATCGAAAAGTACCCAAATAACCACCCGCAACATTGCCATAGACGGCATAAACATAATCAGGATTGGCTGCTGTCACCGCAATCAACCCCCTTGTCAGATCTGTAGGGTCAGGTAACATACTAGTGATATGAGACCAAGTTACGCCTTTGTCAGTAGATTTGTAAAAACTTTTACCGATGCTATATACTGTATTAGGGTCACCTGGTTTGAATTCAACATCATCTAAAATTGTTTGAGCCGATAAAGTGGGTTCTGTAAAAGTTGCCCAACCATCATTTGTTCTCATAATACCAGTATTTAAAGCTGCTATCATAATTTGGGGATTGGTAGGATCCATAATTAAGCGTCGTATTGTAATCCCATTGCTGGGAGGAAAAACAACTGCAGTAGGACTCCAACTGATTCCACCATTGGTCGATTTAAAAATTCCAATACTGCTTCGGTCAAACTCTCTGTTGCCTGTAGCCAAATACATTATTTGAGGATTTGTTGGGTCTATGACTAAGTCGGAACAACCAATTATTGTTAAAAAATCGGTATTTGTTGTCCAATTGGTGCCTCCATTGACAGATTTCCATAGTCCACCATCAGGTGAGCACACGTATAAAATATTTGGGTCTGTGGGGTGAAAACGGACGAAATCAATTCTACCTACACCCGAATCAAACCCAGATGGCTTCGACAATGGCCCAATTTCAGTCCAATTAGCAACTGAACCTTGGGCAATTGATCTTGCCCCACTGATCTGGCGAACATTGTTTTTTTGCCATTCCAAATAATTACCGTAGCTTGTAGTAGGCAAAGTTAAATCTCCAGATGGGTAAACACGGGGTTCCATAAAGTTTTCCCATCTTTTGAATACCTTGAAACCTACGCCTTTTTTAGGTTTTACACCTTCCCAATCTTGATTAAATGCTTTTTGCACTTGTTGAAATGTGTAGTTCTTTCTGCTCGCAGCTTCGCGCCAAATTGTAGAATCTTGTATAGTAGACTTAATTTTCTCATTTGATGTGTCTTGCGCTTTTAACAGTGGGGTCAAATGCCATGAGAACAAAACAAATACTATCGATAGCAGTTTGTAGCATGATGTAAAATAAGTGGATAATTTAGAAGCGTTTGTTACAAACGACACTCTTGAATGTGAAAAACACTCGGAGACAATTTTATTCATTTGTGTATTGATTTAAGATGCTTGGAACACTATATTTACCTACCACATGGTATCGAGGAAGTAATATTTCATCAACCAATGGCTCATTGGTAACCATTAACCCATAGCGAGGGAAATCAAAATAAATTATTCCTATGGCTATGGTCTGCACACTAGAAACTAGAGATAAAAAAATACTAAATTAAAAATACTCACTTTCATAAAGAATGTATTATGGTATAAAAAATACTGAAGAATCAAATTTATTCTCCTGATCTATTACATTCTATTATTAAGTACTCAGTGGTACTAAGCGGTTCAAGTAGCAAATATATAAGTTTTTTATTTAATACATAACCTTTTATAAAAATTTTATTCTTACTGATATACCGAAGCAAAATTATGTCGCTTTGCTAAATGATACATTACAAAATGCACAAGTTTTCTGTCATCTACTGCAATGTCATCTACTGCTCTGTCATGATAAATATAGCAAAATGAAATAGTTGATATTGAACATTCTATCTTTGGGAAGGACGTTATTTTATACTTATCCATGTTTATGTAGTTTTCACTATTGTGTGTTCTGACTTAATGTCAAAATGGTCAATTAATGGTAATGCGTTTACTATTCAACTTATTATAGTATCCTGTGTAAATATAATTCTTATTACGATATATACTTAAAAAATTGATATTGTATATTTTACTATTAAATTTTAATCCTTTTAAAGATATCTTCTTACCTTCACTCTATGAAGTGATTTAAAAACATATTGTTAATTCCTTTGCAAGTCATTGAAACACATATCTTCAGCTTTTTTCTTGTCCATTCCCGATAGCTATCGGGATCACTATGAACTTCAAAAAATGCTTTGATCT